>CAZHVH010000017.1:0-20398 GCA_964535855.1 uncultured bacterium | reverse complement strand
CCCGATATCCGTATCCCTACTCCAGTTTCTACTCCAGTTTTTGCTAAAACAGATTATTTCGCCATTGACCCATGTCACCTCCGGATCGTCACTTCCCACCTTAATCGTGATGGTACCACCTTTGTTCCACTTGACCAGGCAGAAGAGGTACTCGATGAACTGGTTAAGCCCCTGGCCGCCCCACATCTGCCAGTCGAATTCGTTGCCGCTGGAGAACAGCGCCCCCTGTCCGGCATCAACGAGGTCCTGGAAGTTGATCGGCACCCACCAGGAGCCGTCAGCAGCTATACCTCCGGAGCCGCTGAGTTTCTCACCGGCAACGGGCCAGTTTTTGGGGTCTTTTGTGACCTCCTTCTCACTGCATCGCCAGTGTTTCTTCAGCATATCGCTGTCCTCGACGATGTCATCTCCAGCGGTAGCATCACCTACTACAGGTGGTGAAAGAACCAGCCAGCTCATCAGATACAGTCCCTTCTCCAGATTTCCGTTGTCGGTGGTGAGGTCCTCATCGTTCATAAAACCATGCTTGCCGGTGTAGAATTTATCGGGCTCATAGTACTTGCAATCCTTGGGCACCTTGCTTGCCAGCTTCTTGCACGTGTTCGGGTCATCTGCCCCGAAGGCCATGACGGCTAAAAGGCCCATCGCCGTCAGAACCGTGATGATAATCAGTACCCTTTCCCTCATTAGTTATTTACCTCCTTAGTTAGGACTTATCTTCAAAAAGCATTATATTTAATTCCTGATCGGAAGTCAAGTGTGAGGTATAGAGGTTTCAACGCTTTAACAAACCCTTGATCTTACCCCTTTGATGATGCTATAATGGAGATGTCCGTTGGAAAAATTCGGAGGGGTGTAAATTGGGAATTCAGCTCTCTTATCTGGATGGCGAAAAGCTTGGAAAACCGAATGGATGGATCAATCCTCTAGCGCGCGATGGCGGATTTGTGCCCATTATGGAAGGCGACCGGATGGTAATCGCTAACCTATCAGGCGAATGGGGCCCCGGCGACAGATGCCTTGTGACGGGAGATTACCTGTGGCGTAATTACTCCGTCCAAGCCTCTGTGAGGTTGATCTCCTTTGTGACGCTTCAGACGAGCGATCACGAAAGGGGATTGCCGCCGAGAGCCGGATTGATGTTGAGATATCAAACGCTCCGCCACTACTACTTCTATTGTCTCGAGGTCGAAAAGGTCTTAGATGATAACCTCATGGATGGGTATCTGGCGCTGTATCATAGGTGGGATGACGATTGGAATCTGCTCGGGCGTAGGAAGATTAAGATTAATCCCAACCAATATTACCTTCTGGAAGCGGAATTGAAAGACGAGAGAATAAAATGTTCCTTGGACGGCAGATCGGCTTTCACGGTTAAAGATGGGAGGTTGAAGAGAGGTAAAGCTGGAATCAGATCCAACGCCGAGTCTAGATTCCAATTCGTTAGGATTTCAACCACAAGGGAGGATATAGAGGAGTTCAATCGTGAGCGGAGACGCCGCGAGGAGGAGCTGAGGCGGATCAGAGAAAGATATCCCAAACCGGTTCTCCATCGCGAGGTGGATGTCTCGAGATTCGGCTCAAAGCCCATCGGGGTGAGATTTGCCAATGTTAGGGGCAGTGATAAGCTCGACGTGATCTTGATCTATGATAGGGGAGCTGTGGCGGTCAGCGGGGAGGGCGAGGTGCTGTGGCGTTTGGATCTGCCGGAAAACTGGGCACATATCCTGCATTGTTACGACATAGATGCCGACGGGATCGCCGAGGTGGTAACGCTTATAGGGGAGGAGATCGTCGTTATCGATCCGATAAGCGGTCTGTGCAAGGCGCGAAGGAGATTTCCCAGGGCCAGTTCGTTTGAAGGCAGATCTGAAGGCGCACTGGCCAACCCTTATAACGCTGTGGATCCGATATACATAGCGAACTTCCTAGGAGATGAGACCAGACAGATATTGTTTAAGGGAGGAGCATATCACGGCGTATGGGCCTTCGACCATGAGCTGAAGTTGCTCTGGGAAATGCCAAACGTCAAATACGGACATCATCTCGACTGCTACGATATAGATGGAGATGGCCGGGAGGAGGCGATCATAGGACATATAATCGTGAACGGCGAGGGAGATGTGATCTCCCTCACTGAGGGGGTGTGGCGCAGGAGTCAGCCCTATCATGTCGATAGACCCATAGCGGCGGAGATAGACGGCAACCCCGAAAACGGACCGGAGATCGCCATGGTCTGCGGAAATCTGGGATTCCTTATGGTCGATTCATTCGGGAAGATCATCTCGGAGGTTCCGATCGGCCACGCGCAGACGCTTAGCGTCGGGAAATTCAGGGGGGACTTGCCCGGATTACAGATATGGACCTGTACCAGATGGGGTAACTACGGCATCAGAACCCTTTTCGACCATCGGGGCAGACGGATATTCGAGTGGGAGCCCGACAACGGCGAGGACGCCGGAAAACCGTGTAACTGGACGGGAGAGGGCGAGGAGCTGAGTTTCAGAAATTCTCCCAATGCTAAGGGTCTTTACGATGGGTGGGGACGATGCGTGGTCGAGTTTCCCCAAAACGCCGGTCTTCCCATCGGTCCCGCCGATGTAGTGGGTGACCCGCGCGATGAGCTGATCTTCCTCAAAGACGGGAAGCTCCTCATCTATACTCAGGATCGCCCGTTTGAAGGGGAGAAGATCTATGCTCCCATAAGAAAGCATCATCAATCCCAGGGGCTCTGTTCGCTGCCCAGATGGCTGAACCTCAAAACAGGCCGGTATGAAAGTCCCTCTTCCGCCCATATCCCTCATCCGCCGATCAAAAAGACAGGAGTTAGAATACCTAGGGCCCGCCCTCCTGAAAACCTGGAGCTTTTCTCATCACTCGATGTCTCAGGGCTCGAGGAGGGGCCATTCGATCTAAACAAGTTCAGAAGGTGGCACAATCCGTTGCACATGAGCGGCAATCCGTGGGGAATTTCGGTCGATGGCAGGCGAAAGGTGCTCTGTAACCTCTCCGATTCCGTCGGGCCTCATGATGCCTGTCTGATAACAGGCTATGAGAGCTGGAAAGATTACATCGTCGAAGCGACCATGAGGATCGTCTCCACCTTGACGATCCCGTCAAGCTGGGGACCTGGAAGATACGTCGTGCTGGATGAGCAGTATGACCGAACCCCGCGAGCTGGGGTGGTCTTCAGATATAGGCATCTGAGGCGATACTGCTGGTTTGGAATCGAGATACCGGTTCAGGAACGCCGGGCCAGGAGCGGTGAACCGCCCTCGACGCCTACATCCAGGGCAAAATTGGTGTTATATGACCGCAGCGATAACCTCTGGCGGCTCCTGGCGAGCAGGGGGATCAGCTTCAGCCCTGATAGATATTACCACCTGAGAGCTGAAGTGAATGGAGAGAGGATCAGATGTTATCTCAACGGAAGGTTGACCTTCGATCTGGCCGATCCACATATACCGGCTGAGGGAAAAGCCGGAATAAGAACTAACACCGAGGCCTGGTTTAGCTCCGTCAGCACCTGGATCTCTCAAGCTGAGCTGAAAAGGGCCAAAGTTGAAAGGCAACGGGTGTATTCCAGGGGATATCAGATCAGAAAGGGATATCCGGAGCCGAATCTGATACGGGAGATATCCCTCGAGAAGAAACCGGTCTGGATCTCTTCCATCGGCTCAGGTAACCCCTGTCTGCTGATCTCCGACGGGGAGAAAATGATCGCTTTCGATCTCGATGGAAACGAGGTCTGGAGAAGTGGGATCGCTTCGAAGGTGATCCCCGCCTCATATGATATAGACGGAGATGGTAGGGACGAGCTGGCGGTTCACGACGATGGATGCTTAATCCTCCTGGATGCCGGGACCGGGGAGGAAAAGGGCAGAACGGAACTTGAAGAGGAGGTCTCGGCCGTTTATGCGGATGGGGATTTCGTGCTCGCCCTGGCAAAACCGTTCTGGGGAGCGTGGGGGTTTGACGGATCGCTCAGGATGGTATGGCATAGACATGACCTGCTTCACGGCGGAGTGGCACTTCTCGAGGATATAAACGGGGATAGGGAGAGGGAGATCGTGATAGGGTTCGCCGCCTTGAACAAGAGCGGTCATGCACTCTGGTATATGCCCAGGCCCTGGTACAGGATCGCCCCTTTTGCTCCCAGAGCCATAGGCGCTATGAGAAGTATAGGGCGTGGAAGGGAAAAGATCATCGCTATGGCGTGTGCCAAGGCGGGATTGATCTTCATGCGGGGAGACGGTAGGATGCTGGGGGAGGTACAGGCGGGAGATGTGAGAGGCCTCTGTGTCGGACGGTTTCTGAAGGATCAGGATGGAGTATGGATCTGTACCTGGTGGGGCAACTACGGTATAAGAAGGCTCTACAGCCCGACCATGGCGGAGGTGATCAGCATCGAGCCCAATAATATCCCCTTCCACCCGAGGAAGGTGAGATGGACTCCGGATACTGATCTGATGCTTGACACCAGCGATCCGGACGTCATGGGGCTTTACAACTCCCAGGGCGTCAGGGCGGTCAAGTTCGACCTCAAATATAGACCGGAACATATCGCCATAGGCGACCTGAACGGGGATAATCTGGATGAGGTGATCCTCTCGGTAGGTGAGAGGATCGCCATATATGGTCCCGGGCTTTAAAGATGGCGGTGGCCTTCATCGGCATAGGATCGAACTTGGGAGATAAGGCGTTCAACATCCGTCAGGCGATAAGGATTATGGCTGAGAGTTGGAAGATCGATGTGGTATCGGTCTCCAGCCTCTATGAAACCGAGCCCGTAGGGGTCAGAGATCAACCTGATTTCCTGAACTGTGTCGTCAAGGTCGAAACGGAGCTCACCCCGCGTGAGCTCCTGAAGACGCTTAAAGGCATAGAAGCCCGAATGGGCAGGAGGCCGGGGCCGAGATGGGGACCCAGGAGGATAGACCTTGACATTTTGTTTTACGGGGATTTAACCTTAAACGAGGATGACCTCATCATCCCCCACCCCAGGGCTCATGAAAGGCTGTTCGCACTTATGCCCCTTTTCGAGATCGCTCCCGATCTGATGCATCCGGTATTGGGCAGGTCGATTCGGGAGCTTATAGAGGATCTAAAAGGTGAAAAGGGCCAAGGCGTACGTCTATACGGAAAGCTATCTTGGGAGGGTTAAGGAATGGATTTAGCTCACAAATATATCAGCATCGAAGGCCCGATGTGCGTCGGTAAAACCGAATTGGCTCAGCTGCTCGCCAAGAGGTTGAACGGGAGAACGGTTCTGGAATCGGCGGAAAATCCGTTTTTAGAAAGGTTTTACACCGATATGGAGAACTACGCTTTCAGAACTCAGATGTTCTTCCTGCTCACCAGATATGAGCAGCAGCGCGAGATCCTGCAGATGCATCTCTTCGAGCAATGCGTCATAACCGATTATCTCTTCGATAAGAATAGGATCTTCGCCTATCTAACTCTGAGCGACGATGAGCTTCTCATCTACGACAAGGTCTATCGCCTCATAAGCAAATCGATTCCAAAGCCGGATCTCGTCATTTATCTTCAGGCGAGCACTAGGGTCCTGCAGAAGAGGATAAGATCGAAGGGCAGGCCGTTTGAGAGATATGTCTCGCAGGATTATCTCTTCGAGATGAACAAATGCTATAACACCTTCTTCCTGGGCTATGAAGATGCACCTCTGCTGGTGGTGAATACGGATAATGTGGACTTTACGGACTCAAAGGAACTTGAGGGGCTGATAGACGAGATGAAGAGGCTAAACTACGGTAAGCGATACTACGCCCCAAACCTGGATATGAGGCGGTTGAAAATACGATAGATTCAACGATTCAACCTAAGAAGGCTTCTTTCGTCTAACGGAAGTTGGAATCGATTAAATAAATCCATGGAAGATTCAGGGGGAAGCTCGTGGAAAAGCTTGGTAGATCATCAGGATTGTGGGCTCTGGCCATTCTGATGCTATGGAGCCTTCCGGCGATAGCTCAATTCGTAACCGTCCCTTCGGTCACAGATAACAGAGGCATCGACTCGACCTTCAGCACAGCAAGTGATAGCCTGGAGAGGAAGGCGATCATAACCTTCCAAACAACCGGTGCCTCCGGAGATTACAGGGTCATCATAGATACCAATGGGCCCGGCGGAGTTGAAAGACCGGACGGCCAGTTCAATCCGGACGACGATTGGGTTAAGATCGGAATGCTGGGCTCGGCGACAGGAGAGGTGCAGACCATCGCCGTCGAGTGGGACGGAAGGGATAAAAAAGGCAGAGTGGTTGAGGACGGAACCTATAAGATCAGGGTGGAGATAGACTATAACCCCAATGGCATGATAGATACTACTGCCGCGTTCGCCGAGGAGACCCAGGTTACCGTGGACAGCGTGAAACCGATCATATCGCTTAGGGCTGAGCCGTTTTCCCCGAATGGAGATGGATCAAACGATACGGCTCTCATATCCTATGTGCTTTCGGAGGATGTGCAGGAGTTGGATGTCGATTTAGTCGATCCGATCCTCCCCGTTCCCCCTCCTATGGCTATAAGCTCGATGACCGGGAATGCCGAACATCTGATAACCTGGAACGGCAAGGACGGTATAGGTAGATCGCTCGATGATGGAACTTACACCTTCAGATTCAAAGCCGTAGATGCGGGAGGAAATATCGGAGAAGCGAGCGTGCCTATACTGATAGACACAAAGGCGCCGAAGCTGATATCGATCACACCCTCCGACGATCTGATAACCAGATCCCCCGTGGGGGAGATCTCCGTTCAGATAGCGGACGAAGGACAGGCCGGGATAGACTACGAGACCAATCCGCCCGCCTTGACCCTTATAGCTCCGGATGGCTCATCGGTGAGCGGCAAGCTGGAGATAGATGAAAATACTAATAGGCTGAGCTTCAAACCCGATCTTCCTATCTCGCTCCCAAGCCAGAACGGCATATACACCGTTAGGGTGGAGGCGTACGATAAGGCCGGAAATAAGCTGAGCCAGGAGACGAAGTTCACGTTTGACTCTCAGCCACCGAAGGTCATCTCCGTTACCTCTTCAGGCAAGACCTTGACTCCGGGCAACGCTAACGTGATCCTCCCTCAGGAGGGGATTGTGACCTTCACCGTCGAGGATCAAGGGGGAAGCGGGATCGATTTCGCCTCCGTTAACGTCAAGATCTCGGGCCCGTCTCAACCCGCATCCTTCAGCTTCACAACCGACGGCGTCTCGACGGTGACGACGAGCTATGCCGGATTGTCGGATGAAGGGACATATACGTTTGAGATAAGCTTCGCCGATAGGGCGGGTAATTCCGTATCCCTCAAATACCCCTTCAGATACATCCTCTCGCCCGAAAAACTCCCCGTGGTCCTTTCCATCACTCCGAAGGATGGATCGATAGTTGAGGGTGAACCGCTCGCTAAGGTAAGCGCGAAGCTCAAGGATAATTCCGGCGCCGGACTGGATCTGACCAACTCCTCCATCTACCTCACAGGACCAAACGGAAACGTGATCAAAGGGACGAAATCGGATGATGGCGTGGACGTGGTGGAATGGGATCTGATCACCCCCTTAGCGCTCGATGGATCGGATGACGGGGTTTACACCGTATCGGTGACACCGGTGGACAAAACCGGAAACATCGGCCTGACGGAACAAATTCGATTCCTCTTCGTCGCCTCGCTTTCCGATTCGGTGACGGTCTTGCCCGAGGATGGTTCATATGTGAATTCGATTGAATCGGTCAAGGTCCAGATCGGAACTCCCGTCTCCGAATGGATTGACTTGAAATCCTCCGCCATCAAACTGGTGAGTAGCTTGACCTCAGCTAAGGTTCAGGGAACAGTCAAAGTCGAAGGTAACGGCCTGAGCTGGCGACCCTCTCAGACTCTGAAGACAAATGGAGATGACGACGGTTCCTATCGGGTTGTGGTCGTGCTGACGGATAAGTCGGGAGCGACCCTCCAAATCACCTCCGAACTGATCTATGATACCCAGCCGCCAAACGTCGAGATCTCACCTGCTGATAACAGCGCAGTGACGGAGCTAAAGGAGATATCGATCGTGTTGAAGGATGATCTGAGCGGGTTTGACGGGGCGGGAACCCAGGTGAGCCTGATCGGGCCGAAGGGAAATCCCCTCTCCACCGCCAGACAGATCACGGATAAAGGACTGAGGCTGATCCTCCAGCCCTTAGCCATTGATGGCAGCGATGACGGGATATACACGCTCAAGATAACCCCCAGGGACATGGCGGGCAATATCGGGATAGAGAAGACCTATCGCTTCGCCTATGTAACCTCCCCATCCGAGGCCGTGGAGATAGTGCCGGAGGAGGGAGCTTACGTCAACGACATAAGAACCGTCGACGTTCGGCCGACAGGAGCATGGATCGATCTTCAGCAGAGTGACATCAAGGTGATGGGGCCGGACGGAAATGAGGTGGAAGGTAAGCTGGAGATCAGCGGCGATAAGGTGAGCTGGAGCATAGATAACCCCAGACTGAGGGATGGGTCACAGGACGGGGAGTATAAGATCCAGCTTAACCTCGCCGATAAGCTCGGTAACCTTCATGCGGTGGAGAGCACCTTCAGATACGATAGCCTCCCACCCGGCGTCGTCTCGACGAACCCGAAGGAGAACGAGAAGGTGAGCGGCGATATCGAGGTCACGGTCGAGGCGAGCGATGATCCCGGGGGAGATGTACCTTTCAGCGGGCTGGATCTGCTTGCAAGCACGATCAGGCTCATAGGGCCCGATGGGAAAGAGGTCAAGGGGAGGGCGGACACGGACGGTGTGTCGAAGCTAACCTTCAAACCGGATCAGCTCGCCCGAAGCGGTAGATACACGATCGAGGTCTCGCTGGCCGACAAAGCGGGCAATATCAGTACAACGCTAACCTACCGATTTGAGTATCAACTTCCGGAGGCGGCTCTTCTTTCAGCCACCCCCGCGGACGGAAGTTACGTCCAAAAGCTGAGCGAGATCAGGCTGAGTTTCACCGACGCGACTGACCTGATGGGGACCGCTGATCGAGTGAGCCTTGCCGGCCCCAAAGGGCCTCTCGCCGTGAAGATCGAATCCGAGGGGAACGATCTGATCGTAACCCCGGAGGAGAGTCTGAAGGACGACGGCACCGATGACGGGATATATCGGCTAAGCGTGATTCCCCTCGATGAGTACGGCAACGAGGGAACACCCAAGGAGATACAGATCGTATACGATACCCAGCCCCCCAAGCTCGAATCGCTGAGCTACGTCCAGGATCCCCTTGCCGAGGGAGTGGAATGGACGGTAAACGGGGAGATCGAAAGGATAGACATGAGAGGCAGCGACCAAACGGCGGGGATAGATTTCGATGCCTCAAGCCTGCAGTTGATCAGGAAGGCCGACGGAAAAGCCCTTCCGGGCAAGCTGGGGACAGATGAGGAGAGCAGAATCTGGCTGATATTGGATGAGCCGCTTAGACGGGACGGATCGGATGACGGAAGGTATCAGATCTCGGTGAAGCTGGTCGATAAGGCCGGTAACGAGCTGTCCGAAGATTATACCCTGCTTTATGACACTCAGCCGCCGACCGTCAAGGAGGTGTCGCCAGGGCCTAATGTCTCTATAAGCGAGCCGATAGAAACCATCTGGGTGAAGCTCGATGATGCGGGGGCGGGCGTCGATCTGAAGGGGAGCGACGTCAAGCTGAAAGGGCCACATGGCTATCTCGCCGTCAACAAGAGCGACGACGGGGTCTCAACGATATATCTGAGCTTCAACAAACTGCGATCAGATGGAGCGGACGACGGAACATACCAGATCGAGGTTAGGCCCCTCGATAAGGCCGGGAACGGCCTCACAGCCTCTCTGATCTACGAGTTCTACTACGTCACCCAAAAGCCTGAGGTCGTCACGAGCAACCCCGCCAAATACAGTTTCGTGAATCAGCTCGCTGCCGTCTCCGCCACTCTGAAGGATCACAGCGGCCAGGGAATAGATCTGGATGCCTCCTCGATCAAGCTCATTGCGCCCGATGGATCCACCGTCGGTGGGAGGATCGAGAGGGAGGAACCGGATAGGATCTCGTTGATGCTCGAAAACCCGCTTCCGAGAGATGGATCGGCTGACGGGCAGTATACTGTCGAGGTCGCTATCGCCGATAAAGCCGGCAACACGAACGTCGAAAGGATACCCTTCCTTTACGACACCTTTATCCCCGCTGTGGAGGTCGAAGGGTTGAAGGAGGTCTATGAGATCCCGCCGACGGAGTTCGTGCTGAAGCTGAACGATGAGAATCCGAACGCCGCCGTGCCATCACAGCCGGATGAGAACATCCCGACCAAGGGGAGCGGCGTCGACCTGGACGGGACATCCGTCAAGCTCATCGGCCCGAAGGGACAGATCCCGCTGGATATCAGACATAACGGCGTCGATACCATAACGATCAGCACGTCTCAGATATCCGATGAAGGAAGTTACAGGATCGAGGTAACACCTAAGGATATGGCCGGAAACATCGCGAAAGCCCCCGTTGTCTTCACCTTCACCCTTGTATACGCCCCGCCGACCGTCAAAAGCGCCCAGATTAAGGCGGGTTTAACGGCTCAGGGGATGAATTACACCAGCGGATTTGACTCGGTTGAGGTGACCCTGACCGGCTCGCAGGTTGATCCGATAGCCTCCAAAATAGAGGTCTATGGCCCCAGCGGGAAGGTGCTGGGCTCTCAGGAGATCGTCGAGGAGAAGCCTGACGAGGGCTATGTTATGCTCTCCTGGAAGCCGAAGTTGCCCTTCGCCACGGACGGGACGGCGGATGGAACGTATACGATCAGCGTTACACCGGCAGATAGGCTGGGCAGGACGGGCGAGACGGTTGAGTTCAGGGTAGTTTATGATACTCAACCGCCCAAGATTAACTCGCTCTCTCATATCGACCTGAATGCCCCGATCAGTTATGTGAGCGGTCAGATAGAGAGGTTAGAGGCGTTGGTATCTGATGAGGGTCCTGCCGGCGTGGACAGCCGCTTCTTCACCGATACCTCGATTCAGTTGATCGGTCCCGAGGGCAAAGCCGTTTCGGGGAAGGTGACAAGCGAGGGTGAAAACAAGCTCTTCTGGACGCCGGATAAGCCGCTGGCCTCCGACGGATCTATGGACGGGATCTACACGGTCTCGATATCGGTGGTCGATAAGGCCGGAAATCCTTTAAAGGCGGAATATACCCTGCTCTACGATACCGTCGCCCCGAATGTGGAGTTCATCGAGCCCAAGGGAGAGCTCGTGACAGGTGAGCTGACAGAGGTGGTCGTCAGATTCATCGATCCGGAGCCGGGCAGGATAGATTTCGACAGATCCTACGTCAAGCTGCTCGATCCAAAGGGACGTGAGATATCCGCTAAGGCGAGCAATAATGGGGTCGACACGGTGACGTTGAACTTCGCCAATCCCGATGAGGAGGGGACGTATACGATCACGGCGATGGCGGTCGATATGGCCGGAAACGGGATCGGGATAGTGAAGAAGCGGGAGTTCAACTATTCGACGGGATTGCCCGTTGTGATCTCCACCACCCCGAAGACATCTCCTCCCGAGGAGGCCTATACGGGGCAGCAGATCACCAAGGTCGAGGCTAAGCTGCAGGAGACCAACAACGGAGGAATTAGCTTCCTCTCTCAGATCAGACTTCGAGACCCCAACGGCAACATCGTCCCCGGCTCACAATCCGATAACGGCGTTGACACGATAATCTGGAACCTCGCCAAACCCCTATCTACGGACGGATCGGACGACGGCCTCTACACGATAACTGTCATCCCGATAAACGCCTCGGGCAGGCGGGGCGATCAACTGAATTTCACCTTCTTCTACGACACCGTTCCGCCGGAGGTGGATCTTGATACCTTACAGCTCATCACCTCTCAGACGGCTCAGAACTCACTGAGCGAGATACAGGTAAGCATCAAAGATGAGCAGCCCAGTTCCGGTATTGACTGGGATAACGTCGATGAGGATTGGATCAAGCTGATCGGTCCCGACGGGAAGCCGATATCCGGGAAGGCCACGAGCGACAAAGCAGGGAAACTGATCTTCAAACTGGATGTGCCGCTGGCGACGGACGGCTCTCAGGACGGAAAGTACAAGATCCTCATCTCGCCCAGGGACAAGGCGGGCAACGCCCCCGATCCGGTCGAATACGATTTCGTCTACGATACAACCCCGCCGGTGATCGATCCCTCATCCCTGGAGATAAACGGCAAGCCTCTGGTGATAGATCCGAACTCGCCCGACTTTCCCACAGCGGTTAACAGCCAGACAGGGGTGACGATCACGGCGAAGATAACGGACGAGGGAGCCGGGGTTGATCTGACTAAATCCGTCATCCAGGTCTTCTCCCCTGACGGCAATCCGGTAGGTGGTTCTATAAGGCAAAACGGCGTTGACACCCTGGAATTTTCGAGCGATCTGCTGCCGAAAGAGGGGGTCTACAAGGTGATGGTCAAGGCTGTGGGACTGGATGTTGAGAACCTTGGCATATCGCCCACCACTTCTATATCCACCTCCTTCCTCTTCGAGCTGGGCAAGCCGGTGGCGAGGTTGACCGAACACGGCCCGCGAAGCTCGTATGAGAACGAGCCGGCGCCGCTTAAGGGCACGGCATCCGATCCGCCTTCGGAGAAGGTGCCCGCTTCAGGTGTAGCGCTCGTAGAGGTCGGCGGATACGGCCCCGACGGCAAGGAGATAGAGTGGACGCCGGCTGTGGATGAGAGCACCGAACAGGAGGAGCCTTGGTCGGAATGGTCTCTCGACTTCCTGCCGACGAAATCCGGGAAATACGAGCTGAAGATCAGGGTGACGGATAACGCCGGAAACCAGGAGATATACGACGGGGGAGAGCTGGAGTTCACCGTCTCACTCAATTTCAAAGGCGATGTATATGTCTGGCCCAACCCGATAAGCAGATCCCGCGGCGACAAGGCCCATTTCTCATTCGATGTGAATTTACCTCCCGATGCCACGGCTCAGGTGACGGTGACGGTATACGATGTGGCTGGAGATCCGGTCTGGCAATCGCGGACATACACGGTCAAGCGGGGCAGGGATTACGATGAGTTGGTCACTTGGAATTGCACTAACTGGCTCGGTCAGAAGGTCGCAACAGGGATATACGTCTTCAGGATAGAGGCCTATGACGGCAAAAACAGGGCCAACAGGACCGGAAGGATATTGGTGGTCAAATAAATGTAGGGGCGAAAAATCTTTCGCCCCTACATTAGGATCGAAAATCCAGTGTCAAGCGCTAAGATCGCATAGGCGGTCACCAGAACCGGATCGCTCTCCATCCACCTATCCGCCTCGTTTACCCAGAACCCTCCTGGCTTTTGAAGTGAGGCGAGCTTATCCACCAGTTCGGCATACCAGTCATGTTTGATCCCCCTGTAATCCTCTATTATCCGCTCACCGTATACCGCCAGCGCCTTGGCCATGGTGTGGTAGTTGTAAAACAGCCCCTGCTTCCCTATGGGCGTGTTTTCGTCGAGAGTGTAATGCTGTTTGATCCATCTGACGGCGGCTTGGACCCTGGGATCGTTCTTATCGACGTTCGCGTAGATGAAGCTCAGAAGCCCCGCGTAGGTCATAGAGGCATATGATCGAGGTTTGCCGTTAGCGTCCTTGCCCGCCTTGCTTTCCCCGTCGGGGGCATAGACGAATCCGCCGTCGTTACCGGCCCAGGGTTGATCGTTCGTCTCGCTGTAATTCTGACATCTCTCGATGAACTTCGCGACTTTCCCCCAAAGGGGATCATCCTCTGGGAAACCGCTCTCTTTGAGAGCTTGAATGACGAAATTCAGGTTGGACATATCTCCTCGTTTCGTCCCGGCCCTGGCGGCCGAAGCTCCATATCCTATCCCACCATATCTCGGATCACTGGGTGAGATGCCCTCTCCCTCATCCAATTGGCTCTGAGCCAGCCATTTCTGCGCCTTGGCTATGGTCTCCTTATATTTGGGATCGCCCGATGCGGCGAGCGCCATGACGGCTATCGAGGTCTCATAATTCGGTAGCGGCATCTCCGAGCTCTTATCATATATCGAGCCGTCCTCGTTTTGATGCTTGAGGATATAATCGAGCCCCTTTTGTATAACCGACTTATACTCTGCGGGAGGACCTCCCGGCCTTTTCAGGAAAGCCGTGATCGCCAATCCGGTTATGCCGACGTGATGTCTGAAGGAGCCGTCCTTTTCCTGCTGTGTGCTGAGCCATTTCAGACCGCTATCGATCAGGTTCATAGCCTTGTCCTTGGTTCCCTTATCGGATGAAATCCCCAGGCAGGGGATCATCAGGGCCGCGATGATTAAAACGACGGCGATCTTTTTCATCACTCTCTCCTCCTGAAGATTGAATTGTGCACGATTTGGTGCACCTGCACGTTAAATCTGCCCCAAATCGTGCATTTCAAAGGTGAGAAACGGGCGCTGTGGAGAGGGGGATTACCCCGCTCCCTAGCGCCTTTATATCCCCTTCGAATTCCTCAAAAGGGAGGGACAATATGAGTTTGCAGCAACTTCCGTGCCATCTTCCGGGACTTACCTCACATCTGTTTCGCTCCTGTCATCTGGCTTTTAGGGCGAACTTCCCCTTTTTGATAAGCTTTTTACCCTCGCTTTCCGCTTCGATCGAGAAAAGGTAAATGCCAGGGGTAACTTCTCTACCAGATCGATTTCTGCGATTCCACCTGAAGGTACCCTCGATAACGCCCGAGATCCTATCCGTATATAGGAGATCGCCGGCTGAGGTATAGATGCGAAGCGTCACATCTGAGCTACGGGTGAGCATGAATCTGATGAAGACATCGCCTACTGATGGATTCGGATAAACGATCGGATCAGTGGCAAATCCGAAAAACTCTCCGACGAAAAAGCTGCTTTCAAGGGAAGCCGCGTTGCCTGCTCTGTCCCTAGCCGTTATGAGAATTTCATGGATGCCCTCCTTCAGGTCGCCCGGCAGATAGATGAGCTTTCCAGACCTCGGATCGAACCTGGAAGGCCTGATCGATCCGTCCACCTCAACCCGCACATCCGCCACTCCCGATCCCTCATCCACCACCTCCGCCGTCACCAGAAAGTTATCCCTCGATACCTCTCCCCCTTTTGGAGGATGAATCATCCTGATGAGCGGTGGAAGTTTATCCTCCATAAGGGCATATCTGCCGAGATCTGACGTCGGGCCGGGTATGAAGATCGTCGTTCTGAGCCTGCCCGATTTCGGATCGAATTCGGCGTCCAGTGGAATCCATGTCTGCTCCCTCTCATCCCACCTGAAGATCGTCGTCCTGGGGACGTTTCGCGGCACAGGGAGCAAAAGGAGGAAATGCAGCTCGCTGAGGTCGCCGGAGGAGGCAATCTGACAGACGGGACCGATAAGCCTGAGCCCTCTTGAGACGGCGTTATCGTTCTGAAGGACCATCAGGGATGGATCTATCTCCTGGCTTCTGAGGACGACCTCCACCTTCGGATCGCCTGGCGGCATGATCAGCTCCGGCCCCATATCGACGGATATCCGTGTCTCCCCTGATCTGGAAAGATTTCCATAGGCGAGGTATCCCTTCACCGGCATTATCCTTCCATCCCTCAGAAAGGCCGTGCATAGCAACCTAAAGCTCCGCTGAGAGGGCGCTATGAGGAGCTCTCCCTCTCCCCTTTCGTTCAGGTCAACTGTATATCCATATCCGATCCCACCTTGTAAAACCTCGACGAAACTCAACTTTTCGACCGGACCGGCGGTGGATGTCTTTATCCTCAACATATCATGATCCAAATCGGCCCAGATCGACGCGAGCGCGGGCGTCGTGTCAACATGGAAGCTCAGCATATATCCCTCCAGCCTATTTCCAGAAAGATCGGAAATGGACAACTTGAGTACATGCTCTCCATCGGTAAGCTCGCCTACGTGGTAGCTCAGTCGCCCTTCGTCAAAGGAGTAATCCCTTTTTTTCAGCCTCTCTCCATCGAACCAGACCTCTAAACTCTCAGGATCGATCCCCACATCATCTACCAGTCGCAGGGAGATCTCGAGCTCCTTTGAGGATAGAGTCGCTCCTTCCGGTGGGAAGGGGTCCACGGCAACAGGTGGCGTTTCATCCCTGAGGATAGCCTGTGGTCTACGATAGATCACCCTCCTGCGGACAGAGGTGGAATGGCCCGATAGATCCTCGGCGGTGACGAGGATCTGATTCGTCCCCTCTTCCAGGGAGACCGGATATGAGAACTCCTGCTCCCCTTTTACAGGTGGCAGGAGGGTGGAGTTAACGGAAACCCGGCCATCCTCGCTGAGTTTTCCCCTGACGAGGACAAAGGGGAACTTCACCAGATCGAAATCGCCCGGCGAGATGATCTGCACTTTTGGAGGCGTGGTATCCAACATGACGTGTGTCTTAAACTCGGCCGTTTCACCCATCGGGTCGATCGCCTTTATCGATATCTCGTTCCATCCCTCTTCCAACCACGCTTTGCCGACGAAGGTGGAACCGCTTTGGGTGGCTCGTGAGCCGTTCACGTAAACCTCAGATCCGGGCTCTGCCTGGCAGATGACATCTATCAGGTGATCTCTCCAGATTGTCCCGTTGGCGGGCTGTAATACAGTTAGTCTCGGCCTTTCGTTCCTTACCATCACCTGTATCGAATCGCTAACCTTACCTCCGTCGGAACCGAAAACGGTCAGCCTCAGCGTATATCTCCCCTCCAGCTTCGAAACATCCCACATGCCCAGGAACCCCTCTTCTTCGACCGGCTGTGTGGCGGTCCCCTCCACTTGGAACCAATCTCCTTCCGGCGCCTTGGCTTCCAGGAGATAGTTTTCAAATTGCCTTCCCCTTGCCACGCCGAAGATCTCCACCCTTTCCCGTATCACATCCCCCGAGTGGGGTGAGGTGATCCGCGCCTCTATTTGAAGCTGGGGAAAGCTGAGGTGGATGATAACGATCTCCCTCTCACTTTGGCATATAACCGCTTTTCCATCCGGAGCCCATGTACCGTTGGATGCCTCGACTCCGGGAGGCGAAACTCTGGAGACGGAGTTGGTTATGAGATCGAGGCTGAACAGCTCCGCTCTTTCTCCGGAGTTTGTCGTGAAAAGTATTCTTTTACCATCCCACGACCAATTTAGATCAGTTTCATCGGCTGCTGTGGAGGTCAGCCTTTTCTCGCCGCCTCCCGGTGCCGTCAATCTTCGAACGATATCCCATTCGCCCCACTCGTTGGAGCGATAGGCCAAGAAGAGACCGTTCGGACTCCAGGTCGGATCACGTTCGTCCCACGCGTCATCGGTGATCCTCTCAATTCCCCCCTTCCTGCCTGAGATGAGGTAGATATCAAAATCGCCGTCCGTATTTGATGCAAAGGCGATCTCATCCCCGAGCGGAAACCAGGCGGGATCGATCTCATCCGATGGAAGATCGGTCAACCTGGTTTTCCTCCCGGATCCTACCTCCACCTTCCAGAGATCCCAGTTGCCGTCTCGCAAAGACTGATACGCCAGATATCTTCCGTCAGGGGACCAGGAGGGATTCCTATCGATGGCCACGTCATCAGTCAAGTCTACCTTATCGCCGGATCTGAGGTCCAACACCCATATGTCCCAGACGCCCGATTCGTTGGACGAATAGGCTACCAGATGACCGTCGGGGGACCAGGCGGGATCTTTAAAGGAGGCGATTCCATCAGGACGGAGGATTTTTTCTAAAGTGCCAGGTCTGATCTCCATAGGTGGGGTGTTATCCACTTCTACGTTAACCGTCCATCTTGAGATATGTCCCACCTCGTCCTTTGCCTCCAGCTTAAGTGTATAGAGTCCAAACAGACCAACGGTATCCCACTCAACCGATCCTTCATCTATCCCCTCTCTTGTGCTGAAGATGAGATGCCATAGCGCCGGTGTCCTTCCCTCGCCCCAGTAAAGTTGGCATTTGCTTAGGTTATCATCGCGGCAGGTCAGATAGATCGGAACCTTACCGAAGAGCCTTGTATTCGGATAGGGCCGTGAGATGCGGACATAGGGTGGGAGACCGTCCACGAAGACGGGATCGGAGGGTGGGGACGGCTTGCTGAGGTTGCCCGATCTATCCCTGGCTCGAACCTTGAGCCTATAAAAATGGCCCGATTCAACTTTTATCTCGGCGAAGTTCTTTCCGGCTGAACCTACTGGCAGGAAATCCCCGCCATCCCTCGAGAGGAAAAGGTCGAACGACTCGGCAGTCTCATCTTTCTCCTCCCATCTGAACGAGAGCAACTCGTCGTCGTCGTATCTATCGGGCGCTGTAAAATCGAAATGTACGGGTTTGCCAGGTGGTTCAGGCGGAAGGGTATCGTATGTTCTGTATAGGACGGCCGATCTTTCCCGGGTCCCCTGTTGGGACCACGCCAGGTGTATCTGGAAGATCTCAGGTGCCGGCGTCGCTATGGCCGTCGGTTCGATCTCGGCTTCACCTTCGCCGGATGAAAGGAGGTCGAGCTTCTCCCATTCATCTCCCTTCACCTGACGAAGTGCCCCTCTTATCCTCCACCCGCTTTCGCCCCCGGATTGCCAGAAGATCCAGATGTATCCGGGTGTAAGAACCGGACATGGAAGAACCGACTCTACAGGTTCTCTCGTCAGGAGTTCAGGCCCATCCCACGTGTCGCCGAAATCGGTGCTTTCGGCAAACGTTATCTGCCAAGGCTCATCAATGAAACTCGAACTCTGCCAGGTGAGGACGAGATTCGGTTCCCAGACGGCTATACGCGGGCTTGAGTTTAAACCTGGTCCCGTTACGTCCATGGCCCTTTCAGAGGAAGGATTGCCGAGCCTTTTGAACCTCACCCTTCTCTTACCTTGATACCCCTCAACCCATGTCAGATAAACGGATGTCATCCCCGAGGCGGCATCGGGAGTTATCTGAGGGAGATCGGACTCCTCCACTGGCTTCGGGAAGGACCAGTTCCTGCCATCATCCACACTTGTGGAATAGACGAGAATCGATCTATTTTCCCTCTCGGTTACCCAGAAGACGAACACCTGGGGCGAGGGCTTGCTCATCATCACGGCTATCCTGGGATCAGAGGCGGTCTGGGACTGAGACGATATAGGAATGGGATCGCTCCAGGAATCACCGTTGAATCTGGAGAAAAAGATAACCCCTCCACCTATACACTCCTGCCAAACTAGATATACATATCTCATATCGCTAGCCATATCAGGAGCCACCGAATCGGTTTCGGTGGCGGTAAGCCTCTCCTCCTCACCCCAGCCGTCACCCCGCTCAGAGCCTATCCTGTAAAACAGATCATATATGCCCAACCTATTATCCGACCAAACGAGGATCAGTTTCCCACCGAGGGAGATAACAGAGGGATATCTAGCCGCTCCGGTTCCCCATGATATCTCAATATATGAGGTCCATCTTTGATCCGAAATCAACCCATATGATGTGGAGCAGAGAAGGAAGATCAGTGAGATGAGGGAGAAGAAATGAGCCTTTCGCATACTCAAAACCTGCGTAACAATCCTACTACTTTGCCCAGAAACCTTCCCCTTTCAAGCCAGATCGATCGAATAGCCGGGGTAGCTGGCATAACCATTATCTTGAACTCATCCTCGTCCGTCAGAACGGCCACGATATCGCCCGGATTGGCCTTATCCTGTTTTCTGATAATCACATAATCACCGTCAAATATACCGGTTTCAAACATGCCGTTTCCCTCAACCTTCAGGGCAAAGAGGGCGCCTTTATCGAAAAGGTCCCTGGGGAGCGAGATGAAGGATTGAGCTTCATCAGCCCTCATCTCCGTCGCGGAATTGACCTGTTTCAAAATGGGAACCTGTATGAACTCATCATCCTGATCCTCGGTTTCGATTATCTCTATCGCCCTGGTCTTCCTGGGATGCCGTCGGATATACCCTTTTCTCTCGAGCGCTTTAAGATGGTCATACGCTCCCTTTTCGGATATACCCATCGCCTCCCCTATCTCGCGGATGGTAGGCGGATATCCGCTCCCCTTTATCCTCTCCTTGATAATCTCCAGAACTTTCCTCTGCCTCTCGGTCAGCCTCATTGACCCCATACTAGGTATCACCTCGACCGTGAAACTGGCTTTCATAAAGGATACTACACAAAGATTAAGATGTCAAGGCATAGATGACGGTTGCTCCGTTTCTCCCTTCTGTTGTATACTATTTTATAGATCGCTCATATTATCGTTAAGTGTAGCGGAGATCTGAGAGGTCAGAAGAGCTTATTTCTCCGGGAGAAAAGGAACGAGGAACCAGGAGCGAGGAACGAGGAGAGAAAAATCCTCGTTCCTGGTTCCTTTCTCCTCGTTCCTTCTCATGGATAACCGCTACACTCAAAGGGAATTTGAGCGATTTTATAGATAATGTC
>CAZHVH010000016.1:0-20645 GCA_964535855.1 uncultured bacterium | reverse complement strand
GTAAAGGATTTCCCGCCTTTGTCTCCCTTGAAAGCGTGATGGGATGTGGATTGGGGGTATGCCTGGGATGCGTTGTGCCGATCAGAGATGGGAGCTACGAGAGGGTCTGCACGGAAGGACCTGTTTTTAACGCCGATAGAATAGATTGGGGTAAAATAAGGAACTGGGTGTGAACTATTATCGGTCATATGAGCTCGATTGAAGGTGAAAGATGGTTACGCCTGATCTCTCCGTCGAAATAGCGGGCCTTAAACTCAAAAACCCTGTGATGGTCGCATCGGGCACCTTCGGATACGGTCAGGAGTATAGCGAACTCTTCGATCTGAATCGCTTGGGAGCGATCGTTACCAAGTCCGTAACCCTTAAACCGAGACCCGGCAATCCCCCTCCCAGGATCGTCGAAACCCCTTCGGGCATGCTTAATGCCATAGGATTACAGAACGTCGGACTGGAGATCTTCATCTCACAGAAAATGCCTTTCTTACGCAGCCTCGACGTCCCCGTGATAGTCAACATATCGGGAGATACGCCCGACGATTACGTCGAGCTGGCTGAACGCCTTTCAACAGTCGAGGGCGTCGCCGCTTTAGAGCTGAACATCTCCTGCCCGAACGTCAAAAGAGGGGGGATGACGATAGGGATCGACCCGGAGGAGACGCACGAGCTCGTCTGGCGTGTGAGGAGAGTCACCGGTCTACCGCTCATCGTTAAGCTAACCCCAAACGTCACCGATATCACCCTTATCGCCCGGGCGGCCGTAGACGGCGGTGCGGAGGCGCTATCGCTGATCAACACCCTCCTGGCTATGGCAGTAGATGTGGAGAGAAGAAGGCCGATGTTAGCGAACGTAACAGGCGGCCTCTCCGGCCCCGCCATAAAGCCGATAGCGGTTAGGATGGTCTGGCAGGTCGCTCAAGCGGTGGACGTGCCGGTGATCGGAATCGGCGGGGTAATGGGCTGGCGCGATGCTTTGGAGTTTCTGATCGTCGGTGCGAGCGCCGTAGCGGTCGGAACGGCTAACTTCGTCAACCCGATGGCGCCGATCGAGATCGTAGGGGGCATAGCCGAATATCTCCGAAGACACGGGATGAAATCCGTAAGGGATCTCATCGGATCGCTTCAGACCGACTCCTGATCCTTCCCCTCCATGAATGAGAACAACGCCCTGCTCATCTGATTCAAGGCCTCAAGGCTTTCCACCCTCCTGATCCTGAACCCAAGCTCGTTGGCCAATAATTTCAGCGGAGGAAGGAGGAAATCGTTATCGATGTGGATCTCCCCAGGAATCATACCGACGTTTAGGAACCCATCGATCACCCATTCCACGAACTTTACTGGTATATCGTTGAAAGGATGGCCGGTAGCTATCCCCGGAGCTATCACCGGCAGATGTGAGGTGGTGTCAACCCCCATGAACACATGTGGGAACGCCGGTCTGCCGGTTTCATCTCTGACTGTGAAGGGCGGTATGATCGAATCGACCTCCCATCTCATATCCTCAGCCACATCGAGCTGTTTGAGCCTCATCATAATCTCCACCGGAACGGCGATCTCGTAAGAGATCCTGCCCACCTCAGCGATATCCGGCGGCTCAATCCACTCATCCTTCCAGGTGATCTTCCCATCCTCCTCCCCGGGTGTCCTCGCCAGTATGAGCGATTCATCTTCGGGATTGAAGAGCATATCCGGATCGTCCTTGAATCTCCTCGATACGTCGATCGCCTGACGCAGAGCGTGATTCATAAACCTGGCCTCCTCGGCGTTCAGAAACCACATATCGTATCCCGGGCTCATAGATCTGAACATGGGCCACTGTTTGCGCCCTCTGAATTTCAGGCCGAGCTCTTTGATCAGCTTGAGATCGCGGCTCGACAGATCTGATCTATCTTCAAAGCTGAGCGAGATATTCCGCATTTGAACCGCCATGCGCAGCATCTCCTTTTCATCCTGATCGAGCTGAGATCGTCGCATGAACAGGAGTGATCTAAGCCCTTCGATCCCAGGGAAGAGGATCATGCCCATCTCCTCACCCAATGCGCCGATCACGGAGCAGAATCCCATTTCTCCGGTCTCGGGATTGATCACGACGAAGAGGTCGCTATCGCTCATCCACAACCACGGCTCAAGCTCCTTGAACTCGACCGCTGCCTCGTATAACTCCCTCCATTCCTGTAGAGACGGCTCTGACCTTCTCACGATATATCCCTCCAGAAGTTTAAAACCTACTAGGAGTATACACGGGATCGGTGCATCAGTCAAGCGTTACCGCGTCTGAGCTCTTGACCTCAGATCGGCGAGCGGGTAAAATTGAGCATATCGATCCTATCACTGAACTTTCGGAGGGTTAAGCTATGGAGGTAATTTTGACCTTGGCAACAGTATTGATGGCGGCCAACTGGGAGGGAGTTAGAATCAGCGTCGGGCTGGAAGACGCCGACATCATCGGCGATGATAACAGAGCGCTTCAGGCAGCTGTGGATTATGTAGCCGGCCTCGGAGGAGGCGTAGTCGAGATAGGCGAGGGGGAGTTCCTGATGGAGGATTCACTTCATCTGAGAAGCAACGTCACCCTGATCGGCAGAGGTGAAACGACCATACTGGTCAAAAGCGACGGCTTTCAGAGCAAATTGATCCTGGACGGCGATTATGGCGAGGAGCAGATAACGATCGCCGATCCGAGCAGATTTGAGGTGGGAATGGGGGTGACGATCCTCGATGATAGATCCGGCGGGTTCCACACCACCGTCGCCACGATCATCGCTTCAAGCGAAAACACCTTCAGGATAAACCGACCGCTCCAGGCGGACTATCTGGTCAGCGCAAACGCAAAAGCTCAAAACACCTTCCCCATAATAAGCGGCTATTACGTGGAGAACGTTGAGATAAAGGGAATATCGATAGACGGCAACCGCGAGAACAATCCCTCGATAACCGGATGTCGCGGCGCGGGCATATTCCTCTACCGCGCCAGGAACGTCCATATCTCAAACTGCCTCGTACGCGATTATAACGGGGATGGGATCAGCTTCCAGCGGAGCGATGATATAGTCGTGGAAAACTGCGAGGTCACCGATAACTCCGGATACGGCTTTCATCCCGGCAGCGGCTCTCAGAGGCCGATCCTCAGAGGCAACAAAAGCTACCGTAACTCCATCGGCATCTTCGTCTGCTGGCGCGTCAAAAACGGTGTCTTTGAGAGAAACGAGCTTTGCGATAACACGAAGATGGGCGTCTCGATAGGGCACAAGGATACCGATAACGTCTTCAGGGATAACCTCATCGCCCGAAACGGGATCTACGGCATCTATTTCAGAAACGAGTCCGAGCCGATGGGCGCTCACAGAAACCTGATAGAGGGAAATGAGATCCTGGACAACGGATCGAACGATAAAGGCTATGGGATCTACGTCGACGGCGAGACGCACGATATAACCGTGACCGGAAACACGATCGAGGGCAGTCCATACGGGGTATTTGTGGGGCCTAAGGCGACCAGGATAATCATCAGACAAAACGCCTTCAGGAACATATCCGTCGAGCCGATTCATCAGGAGTCGGAAAACTCCGAGGTCGAATCGACGGACAACCGAATCGAATAAAGGAGGAGATAGAAAGATGGCTGAGCTGAAGAAGCTGAGGATGGACAAACGGATCACCGATATGGGGGATGGGAGATACAGGATATATTACACCTTCACCGGCGATTCGGAGGATGACCGAACTTCTCCTTCAACTTCTTCTCGACGATCGAAGGAACAAGGCCCTCAAGGCTCCCGCCCATCTGGGCGACCTGCTTGACAAGCGTGGAATTGAGGTATGAATATTCGAGCCTGGACATGAGGAAGATCGTGTCTATGCCTGAAAGCCTTCGATTCATGAAAGCCATCTGGAACTCATGTTCGAAGTCCGAAAATACCCTCAGCCCCCTGATTATCACCGTGGCGCCTTTCCTGCGGGCGTAATCGGCCGTCAGCCCTGTGTAGGATTCGATCTCTACGTTCTTAAGCCCTTTCGTGACCTCCTTGAGCATCTCAACCCTCTCCTCCACGGAGAAGAGAGCCCTTTTTTCCGGATTAACCCCCACGGCGATAATGAGCTTATCGAAGAGGCCGAGCGATAGGGCTCTATGGATCAGATCCAGATGGCCGTTGGTTACGGGATCGAAACTGGCGGGGAATACGGCTATCCTCTCCTTACGATCTGACATATCTCACCTCCTCAAGCCTGTCTTTAACCTGGTCGAACTCCATCAATATCTCGTCTTTGGAGGCGGTTCCGGTTATGCCGATCTTCTTGACCGTTACCCTAGCGGCAAGGTTAGCGATTATGGCGGCGTGGATCAGATCGACACCGCTACATAGCGAGAGGGTCATGACGGAGGTGACGGTATCCCCGGCCCCCGTTATATCCACCTCACCTTCCACGGGAAGGGTCGGCACGTCGATGATACTCCCATCCCGCTCGAAGATCGACATGCCCCGTTCGCCCTTGGTGATGATCACGTCACAGCCGAGCCTCTGACGTAATATTGTCCCGGCCCTGATGATCTCATCCTCGCTTATCTCATCTCGCCAATATATCTCCTCCACGCCCGCCGCCTCCGCGGCCTCATAATCGTTGGGAACTATCAGGGTGAAACCGCTAAATCGACCTATCCTTTTCCTAGAATCACCTACAAAGGGTTTACCGCTCGATCCGACCATCCGTTTGAGCTCCTCCAACACCTCACTCGTGACGGTTCCCTTCTCCTCCTCCTCGACCTGATCGATCACCGCCACAGCGTCGATTCGATCCAGGAGCGCCCTCAATCCGCTCAGCAGCCTATCTTTGGTTTCATCGCTGATCTCCTCATCGTTCTCGGCGTCCAATCTGGCCACCTGTTGCCATTCGGCGGTTTTGACGTATTTCGACCTCGCGTAGGTCTTCTCGTAGGTGCAGGTGATCCTCATCGGATCCATTACGAGATAGCTGGTATCGATTCCCCTCAGCGACAGCTCCTGGGTGAGGATCTTCCCGGCATAATCGTCGCCTATAACGCCGAGGGCATAGACCTCCGCTCCCAGATCGCTGAGGTTCCAAGCGGTGTTCCCCGCTGCTCCGGGGCTGTATATATTGCCGCCCTTTCTGAACCTGACTATCGGCACGGCGGCCTCGCGCGAGATATCCTCCATCACCCCATGGACGTACCTATCCAGATAGAAATCTCCGAGGACCGCCACCCTCTTGCCCCTGAATGAATCGAGGATATCGGATAACAGTTCCCGATCCATACCTTGACCTCTGAGAGAAAGACTCTATATACGCTCTTATTTCCCTTGAGTGTAATATCTATCTATGGCCAATTGTCCGCCGTCCACAGCTCAACCGTCATTTGTTGTCATTAGGTCATTTGGCTTCGCCGTCATTTAAATGACGATAAATGACGACAAATGACAATAAATGACCTATAAGTGGCGGACGGTAGCTTTAAAAATCTCTGCTACACTCAGCGATAATATGAGCGACTATATAAAGTTGAGATCCGACGTATTATAACCTACACGCCGGAGGATAGGCAAGTTTGAAGGTGCCCCATATCGTGCATCGGCATATGTTCAGTGCCCGATATGGGGCAGAACTTGGATTCAGCCCGCCTCTCAATTCCTCCTAACTCGCCATAGCAGGACTATGCCCTCAAGACTTCCGGAGGCTAAAAACCTGTTATCAGGTGAAATGGCGATGGACTCCACTAATCCTATATGTCCCTTAAGCGTAGCAAGACATCTCTTGCCCTTCACATCCCACAGCTTGATCGTCCTACCTCCTCCAGACGCCAAAAGCGATCCGTCCGAGGAAAAGATAACGGAGGTAACGCGGCTTTCATGCCCTTCAAGAGTGGCGATGCATCTCTCGCTCTCCACATCCCATAGCTTGACCGTTTTATCCGAGGATCCAGATGCTAGGAGCCTACCGTCGGGAGAAAAGGCAACGGACCACACTCTACTCGTGTGTCCTTTGAGAGTAGCGATGCATTCCCTGTTTTCTATATCCCACAGCTTAATCGTTTTATCCATAGATCCGGATGCTAAAAGCTTACCATCAGGGGAAAAGGCGACGGACCACACATCATCTGTATGTCCTGTGAAGGTGTCGATGCATTTCCTGCTTTCAACGTCCCACAGCTTGATCGTTTCATCGAAAGATCCTGAAGCCAAAAAGCTGCTATTTGGGGAAAAGGCAACGGAGGTCACCCGCCCCGTATGTTCCTTAAGTGTCGCAATGCACTCTCTGCTTTCCATATCCCATAGCTTGATCGTCCCATCAAAAGGTGCTGAGGCTAAGAGCCTACCATCGGGAGAAAAGGCGATGGAAGTTACAGGTCCACAGTGTCCTTTAAGCGGTGTGGTGAACCTCTTGCTTTTCACATCCCATAGCTTGATTTCGTCCAAAGCCCCAAACGCCAAAAGCCTACTGTCGGGGGAAAAGGCAACCGCCATTACGTCCCATCCTCGCTGTGTGTATCCTTTAAGGATAGCGACACACTCTTTGTTTTTCGCGTCCCATAGCTTGATCTCATCCCATCCGCCATATGCTAAAAGCCTGCCGCTTGGGGAAAAAGAGAGAGACGTCGTAGGCCACTTAAGGATATCGGTGCATCTTCTGCTCTTTACATCCCATAACCTTACCTCATCACCTCCGGATGCTAAAAGCCTTCCATCCGGAGAAAAGGCGAGAGATTCTATCCAGTTTGTATGTCCTACAAGGGTGGCGATACATCTTCTGCTCTCCACGTCCCATAGCTTGATCGTCTTATCTCTAGATCCGGAAGCTAAAAGCCTGCCATCTGGTGAGAAGGTGAGTGAGATCACATCTCCCGCGTGCCCCTCAAGGGTGGCGATGCGTTTTTCGCTTTCCACATCCCATAACTTGATCGTTCTATCCTCGGATCCATAGGCCAACAACCTTCCATCAGGGGAAAAAGCGATGGAATATACGGAAAACAGCCCATGCATCTTAAGAGTCACAATACACTTTCCGTTTCGCGCGTCCCACAGCTTGATGGTGTTAATCCTGGATGCGGATGCTAAAAGCCTTCCATCCGGAGAAAAGGCAACGGAGTGAATTCCCTCCTTCCGATCCTCGAGGATAGCGATGCATCTTCCGCTTTTCATGTCCCACAGCCTGATCGTATTATCCCATGCCCCGGACGCTAAAAGCCTGCCATCCGGTGAGAAGGAGAGTGAGACTACAGTGCCTGTATGCCCTTCAAGGGAGGTGATGGGCTTAGGGGGGAGAGCGGTGACATCGTAAAGCCATATTCCCGTCAGATTTCCGACAGCGAGATACCTCCCATCGGGAGAGAACTTCATATCGAAGATCATCCCAGCCATCCCAAACCTTATGCTCGGCTTTGTGGGTATATTCCATCGAGGTTGGGCATGACATAATCCTATGAGGAGAAAACAAGGGATTAGGATTGTCAGGGATGTTTTCTTCAACCTCATTTTATCACCCCGACGTCGATCTTGGCGATATCACTATCAATAGCACTGGCCGCCATTACTGGTAGCAAAAGCTATGCCACGGCGAATGCTTGTGGTTTTCGACCGGTTAAAGCTTAAAAGTGCCCCATATCGTGCACCGATTCAGCGGGAGGTAATAACAGGACGTTGCCCGATGGAATAGGTGTTTGATATAATTGTTCCTAGCTCATTGAAGGGGAAGGAAGATGAGGGATGTCAAGACCGCTCTGGATTCCATAGAGGAAACTATCGCCGCGGGACCTTTTGAGGCATCGTGGGAATCGCTGGAGGATTATCGTATTCCAGGATGGTACAAGGACGCCAAGTTCGGCATCTTCATCCATTGGGGCGTCTACTCGGTCCCCGCCTTCGGCAACGAATGGTATCCACGGAACATGTACGTTCAGGGCAGTCGTGAATTCCAGCACCATCTGGAGAGATGGGGACCGCATTCGAAGTTCGGTTACAAGGATTTCATCCCCCTCTTTAAGGCGGAGAGGTTCGATCCGGATGAATGGGCAGAGCTCTTTGTGAAAGCCGGCGCCAGATATGTCGTGCCCGTGGCGGAGCATCACGATGGGTTCGCGATGTACGACTGTGGCTTCTCGGAATGGTGTGCGGCGAAGATGGGACCGAAACGGGATGTGATCGGCGAGCTGGCGGAGGCCGTCCGCAAACGAGGGATGGTCTTCGGCCTCTCCTCCCATCGGGCCGAGCATTGGTGGTTCTTCGACGAGGGAACCAAGTTCGACTCCGACGTGCGTGATGAACGATGGAGTGGCCTTTACGGACCTGCTAAGCCACGTGGGACTCAGCCGGATCAGGAGTTCCTGGAGGAATGGCTGGCACGCACCTGTGAGCTCGTGGACAGGTATCGGCCGCAGATCGTATGGTTCGATTGGTGGATCGAACAGCCCGCCTTTGAACTCTATCTGCGACGGTTCGCAGCCTACTATTACAACCGGGCGGCGAGATGGAATCTGGGAGTGGTCATCAACTACAAACACAGGGCCTTTCCCGATGGGACGGCCGTGCTCGACATTGAAAGAGGGCAGATGTCAGACATCCGCCCGCTGCTGTGGCAGACGGATACATCGGTTTCGAAGAACTCATGGGGATACATCGAGGGCCACGATTACAAGACCGCCCGCGACATCATCCACAGTCTGATCGACATAGTGAGCAAAAACGGCGTGTTGTTGCTCAACGTCGGACCGAAAGCCGATGGGACGATACCTGAGCCGGAGCGGGAGATACTCCTGGAGATCGGCCGATGGTTGAGGATAAACGGCGAGGCGATCTATGGGACACGCCCTTGGAGGGTCTTCGGAGAGGGTCCGGCAGAGGTGCCTAAAGGACAGTTCACCGATACAAAGCTTCCGGCTTTCTCCAGCCAGGATATCCGATTCACCCGAAAGGGAGACATCCTCTATGCCATCGCCCTCGGCTGGCCGGAGGATGGTCAACTGACCGTTAAAACCCTTTCAACCGGCTCGGTCAACGCTCCTTTATATATCGATCGGGTGGAGCTATTGGGTTCAGACGAGCAGGTGCGATGGTCTCGAGATCCCAACGGGCTAACCGTGATGATGCCCGATCGGAAGCCGTGCGATCACGCCTTCGTCCTGAAGATAACGACTAGGTAGGCAGGTAAAGGGACAGGGGACCAAAGGCCCCTGTCCCCTATGTTCACTGAGAACGTAGGACATATCTGCAGCCCGGGTTCGTGTCAAAATCGATGAGATAGCCCTCTCTCGGATTCGGCAGCTCCAGCTTCGACGCGTCCCTGATCTCAGGGGATTTAGCGAGATGTTGTCTGAAGAACGGATTCGGATTCGGCCCTTCAGCAGGTCTGGCTTCGGCACCCTCCACCCTGACGGGGACGGATGTCCTCACCCGACAGAGGCCGCCCAGTGTCGATCGGATCTCAGCTTCCTTCAACTTCCCGTTTCTCCACTCCATATCCACCTCGAAGCCGCCTCGTGCGCGCAGCCCCTTGACGTGTCCTTCAGGCCATGCCTTTGGCAGGGCCGGCAGGAGATGGATCTCGCCCGCATGGCTTTGGAGGAGCATCTCGGCCACCGCCGCGCATCCTCCGAAATTGCCGTCTATCTGGAAGGGCGGATGGTTATCGAAGAGGTTCGGAAGGGTTGATCTTCGCAGAAGAGCGATCAGGTTTTCATATGCCCTCTTGCCGTCCTCAAGCCGTGCAAAGAAATTAATTATCCACGCCCTGCTCCAGCCGGTATGACCTCCTCCATGGGCTAGGCGATATTCGAGCGATTTCCCGGCCGCTCCCGCCAGCTCCGGCGTCCCACGCAGGGTGATCTCCCTGCCCGGATGAAGGCCGAAGAGGTGTGACATATGCCGATGTCCGGGCTCAGGCTCATCAAACTCCTCCGGCCATTCCATCAGCCGACCGTCGCTTCCTATCTTCATCGGCGCCAATCGCGAAAGCATATCCTTCAGTTTCCGACGGAACTCCTCATCAATTCCGAGAACCTCGCTCGCATCTATACAGTTGCTTAGAAGATCGTGGATGATCTGCAGATCCATCGTGGGACCCATACTTAGGCTGGCGACATCGCCGTTGGGGGCGCGGAACCGGTTCTCGGGCGACGTGGAGGGACCGGAGACCAGATATCCGGTTTGTGGGTGTTCCACGAGATAATCGAGGAAGAACTCGGCGGCCTCCCTCATGATGGGATATGCCCGTTTCTCCAGAAACTCCTTATCCCCTGTAAAGAGGTAATGTTCCCACAGATGCCCACAACACCACGCCGCGCCCATGGGCCACATGCCGTAAACCGTCCTGCCGATGGGACTGGTGAAGTGCCAGGCATCTGTGGTGTGATGGGCGACGAACCCACGACAGTTGTAGGTCTTCCGGGCCGTGATCCTCCCTCTGGGACGCAGTGCGTCTATCAGGTCGAAGAACGGCTCGTGACACTCGCTCAGGTTGCATACCTCGGCGGGCCAGTAGTTCATCTGAATGTTTATGTTAATGTGATAGTCGGCGTTCCACGGCGGACTGAACCCGTCCGCCCATATCCCCTGCAGATTGGCGGGCATACAGCCCGGACGGGAGCTGCTGATAAGGAGATATCTGCCGAACTGGAAGTAAAGGGCTATAAGCTGCGGATCCTCCTCTCCCTCCTGAAGGGCCTTTAACCTCTCGTCAGTGGGCAGATCATCCCGATCGGCCCCTGCCAGGTTCAGCTCAACCCGGCTGAAGAGACGCTGATGTTCGGCTATATGAGCCTCACGTAGCTTCTCATATCCCCTCTCCGATGCCGCCGAAAGCCACCCTTCGCACAGCTCATGTGGATCATCCCCTCGATAATCCGTTGCCGCGGCCAGGAGTATGGTGGCGGAGTCGGCCCTTTCAAGACGTAATCCCTCATCTGTGGTTTTCAGATCACCTCCCTCATGCATGAGCCTGAGCTGTGCCTCGAACCTCACCCCATCTCCTCCGTTGACGTGCCCCCTCATGAGGATACGATCCGGCTCGATCACAAGCACCTCAGCGTCCCTCTCACGCGAAAGCAGGGTCTCGAAGGTGAGAGCCCCCTGTCTATCGGATTCAAGACGCACGACCATCACCTGATCGACGGCGCTCGAAAAGACCTCCCTCCTGAATAGGGTTTTGCCGAGTCGGTAGCTCACACGAGCGATCGCCTCATCCAGGTTTAACTCGCGAACGTAGTCGATCACTTCCTCCTCGCCCTCCTCGAAGAGGAGGATCAGATCTCCCAACATCTGGTAGGTATGAACTCCGGCTTCTAACCGTAGTCCCATCATCCTCTCCTGGACGAGCCTTTCCGCCTCGGCGTATCTCCCCTCAAATAGAAGCCTCCGGGCTTCAGGTAGGTATCTGGCCGCATCGGGTTTATCCCTGTCGATCGGTCTTCCGCTCCAGATGGTATCCTCGTTGAGCTGTATCCGCTCGCGCTTTACCCCGCCGAAGACCATGCCTCCCAGGCGCCCGTTACCTATGGGCAGAGCTTCAACCCACTCCGACGCCGGTCGGCGATACCAGATTCTCATCTCAAAGCCTCCTCAGCCCGAGCTCAGCGGCAATCTCACCTTTTCGCCCTTCTGCGAGGAGATGTAGGCGGCCTCCGCTATCTCGATGCCGGCCCTGCCGACCCTACCCGATGTCGTGGGTTCCTCCTCGCCCATGATGCATTTGAGCCAATGTTCGATGCTAGCGCCCTTGGAGGCGTATGACCAGTATCTGCTCTGGCGAGCCTCGGATGGGATGGTTCTGTAGGTATCATCGTCCGGCACGTCGGGCCTGAAGCTTTCCGGCTCCTTCATATCGTGCGTCTTCCATCGTATCTCCCCGCCCGATATGGTGGCAGATCCCTTCGAGCAGACAACCCCTTCGCCGCCATGACCGACCTCCGCGGCCCAGCTCTTTATCAGCATTCCGGTTCCACCCTTTTTGAACTTCGCCACGAGGACGGCGTTGTTCTCGACGGCTTTTTCGGGTTCGGGATAGGTTCCGCCTAAAGGCACGTGGCTCGTGGTGGCGAAGACCTCCTCGACATCCCCGTAGAGCCACAGCCACGCATCCAGATTATGGATTGCCTGTTCGACCAGCATTCCGCCCGATTGCTCTTGGATGAAGAGCCAGGGATGTCTGGGCGGGAACCATCCCACCTGGCAACAGTATGCCATGTGCAGATCGCCTAAGGTCCCGTCCTCCAGCAGCTCCTTGAGCTTCTGATAGACGGGGTTAAACCTGATCATATAGGCGACCTGTAACATGACGCCCGCCTTCTCGGCCGCCTCGATCATCCGATCTGCCTCGGCGACGGTGCGACACATCGGCTTTTCGACCAATATGTGTTTGCCTGCCTCGGCGGCGGCCACCGTTATCTCCATGTGAGGGGCGGGATGGGTGCAGACGTCCACCGCATCCACATCATCCCTCCTCAATAGATCCCTGTAATCGGCATATGCATCGGCGTTGAATTTTGAGGCCACCTCTCTGGCCGAGCTCTCGTTCACGTCGGCGACGGCGACTATCTCGGCCAGATCGGTCATCTCGTAGTATGGTGCGTGAAGCGAGCGGAATATCCCTCCGCTCCCTATAACGCCAACCCTTATCCTTTTCATCTTCGACCTCCTCATTCCTACGGCGTCGAAAGCATAAGCGTAGTTTATAACCGGATAGAAGGCATGTCAACCCTCCCTTAAAGCCAGGGGTATGATCAAAGCAGGTAGAGCGTGATCGATATGTCGGTTTTTTTCTGACTTCCGCCGAGGGCGCGGATGAACCTATGGTCGATGTAGCTGAATGTAGCCAGCATCCCCATCTGCGAGCCGAAGGCCCTGCCTCGCAGGATCAGCTCCAGGAAGATCACCTTTCTGTTGAAATCCGAATCCGGGATAAGCCTGTTTCTGTAGGTCAGATACTCCAATCCCGCGCTCAACTGAAGCTGATCCATGAGCCTGTGGCTGAGGGTGAGTATATAGGCGTTTCTCGTGTCATCGAGGGCGTTGGCCCTATCGTAGGGCATCCTAAAACCTAAGCTCCTGTCGCTGCGAAACATGGGCGATAGAACCAGATCCGGTCTGATCTTCCAATCATATCGAACCCTGTTGATCAGTATGGTGTCCACCACCCTCTGCCGGGTGTGAAACAGCGCGTCATATTGATATTTAAACTTCGTCTCCACCATCAGATTTTCGACCTGGTCATATCTCGCTATGAAGGTGAGGATATTGCTCAGGTAGTTCTGAAGCGAGAGATCATCTTTCCTGTTGACCGTGTCGTCCGGGATCAGGTCGTGTGCCCGGCGTATGGTATATCTGAGGTTAAGCCTCCCGAAGCCTGGAATTCTCCCCGGCGAGTAGGAGAGTATCCCATACCATCCCCTGGCGCTTCGTTTCTGAGGTATAAGGTGTTTCTCGTAATATCCGGGGGTCAGCGATAATCCCTCGGCGAAGGGCAGGCTGAAGATCAGGAAGGTGTGATGCCCATATGATCCCTCCTCATAATCTATCCTATAATCCGGCTTATCGTCATCCTCCTCCCTGTCGGGCACTCCATTGTTGTTGAGATCCATATATTCCCTCTCCAACCCCGTTCTAAACCTCGGTGGATCGGCTCCGAAGAGGAGGAAATCGTCCTGCCAGTCAGGGATTCTATCGCCGTCCCTATCATAGGGGGATGAGACGGGGATATCAGGCTCTATAGCGTCGGGATACATATCCTCGTTGTCATCGTCATCGACGAAGTCGCCGGCGTTATAGAAGGTATCCATATGCGTGTATTCGCTGCGCCAAAATACGGGGCCAAATCTCCTGTTGACATCGATGAACCACGCTCCGGCCTTCCTCTGAGTCCTTTTGCCTCTGACCGTGGGGTATTGAAACGTCCTTATGTACCACGCACGTTCGGCCTCTATGGATGCACCTAAAAAGGTCATCTGCATGTCGAACCCCATCGTCGTCTCGTCCGTCATCTCCCCATAGTGGAAGGTTCTGACTCCCCTGTTTGACTCGTCCCTGGGATTGCCGGGGGCGGTCAACATCAGTCGCCAGCTCTTCCTATCGGTTGATAGCTCCACCACATAATCGTTTGCTATATCCAGCTCGAACCTGATGTCCTCGAGGGTTTGGGGGTTTGGGATCGAGAAGCGGTAGATGAAGTAGCCGTTTCTATCAACCCACCGTGAGAGCCCGTCGGAGAATGAGTTCTTCAACCCTACCAGTACGCCGGGAGGCTCTCTGCCGCCTGCGAAATCGTAGGCGGCGGAGCCGTTCAGATAGACCTTGATCCTATAAAGCTTCGCCCCACCTGGGTTTTCAGGCGACCCATCCCTGAAGCGGAGGTATATGACATCGAGCGGGCTGGTGACCGTCACGCCGCGAAACGGATTCGTCGCCTGGGAGAGCTGGTAGTTGGTCAGGAACTCCGTCGCATAGTTGATGCCTATCTTGGGCAGGGGGATCGAAAGCTGGGGCAATCCCTTCACAGATAACACCCAGTTTCCGAGGTTCGACTCCGCCCGAACCCCCGCGAGGAACCAATCAAGTTCGCTCGTTATATCCCTGTTCTCGATCCTCCTGCCCTGAGGCGTTATCGAGGTGTTGGTGAGCTTCGACAACACCCCGACGATCCTACCCTGGGCTCTCGGAACTATGATGTCCCATCTCCCCGCATCGAAAAGGGTCTTATCCAGCGTGAAGGCTGAGAATCTGGTATGGAAGGTGCCGACCGTCAGCAGATGCCTCACGTTCCTGCCGGATATATCGAAGGTGAAGAAGTTCTGTTTACCGGTTCTGTTGTGAAACTCCTTATCCCTCCTGACGACAGCTCCGCCCTGGAGCATCGAATAGCTGGCGCCGATCGAATAGAGCATCTTCCCCTTGGCCCGCACGAAGACCTCGTTGCCCAAGGGGTCCGTGACCGTCCCACACCAGACGGTGTGAGCCATCGAAAGCGCAAAGCAGGCTATCATCAGAAGCTTAAAAATCGTATACAACCGACGCACAGTGGCTCTCCATTCCTCCTTGAAGGTTTATCATCGGGTAGATCAGGGCGTAGTTCACCCTCGTGGAATCGTTCAGTCGATATCCGATTCCCCCCGTCAGATTGATCCCCATGGCTAAATTCTCCAGTCGCAGCCCGGCTCTGATAAGAAGGCGGTCGGCGAGTTTCCACTCAAATCCGGTACGGATGTCGATCTCACCTCCCCTGAACACCAGATCCATCCCCCATCTTCCGCTCTCAGATGCCACCGTCACGCCGAGCCTTGCGATCAGCGGCAGCTTCTCAGGGGACGTTGAGGACGAGGAGGCGACATTCGGCCTGTTTAGATTCAAGAGTGAAAGCGAAAGCGAAGTGCCCGATGAGGGGTTAATTCTGATCCCCAAGCTTAAGGATGGAAGAATCGGTCCATCTACATCCTCGATAACCCTTCCGCCTGGACCTGTGGTCGGCGGCACGTCCCATTCCATGGCGGATAGCGCCCCGCCGAGGGCAAATCGCCCGAAGATTCGGACGGCCGCTGCCGTCAACACGTTTTCCCAATACAGCCCGGCGGCATTGAGATATCCCCACGCGATCCCGATCCCGCCTTCGGATCTGATGCTCGCATATCCCGCCAGGGTTCGGGCTATCATCCCTCCCTTCAAGCGCGGGTAAAGATCGATCCCCGAGAGGGCGATCTGCTGAGAGCGTATGGAGATGAGAAGGGTTGGATCGACCATGATGCCACCTACGCTCCTCTCGACCGATGCGGCACCGCCCATGCCGGCGCTTTCTGCCCCTACGAAATCGAGGTTGAAGGCCGCCTGGCAGAGGACAGGAGGGACGAGGAAAGCCAGGGCGAGCAGGAAGCGGACGAATCGGGTCATGATCACCCCCTACTCGTCCGACAGCTTATACCCGATGCCCCAGACCGTCTGGATCAGGTCCGGATTTCCCCCTGCCTCCTCTATCTGTTCCCTCAGGCGGCTGATGTGCACGTCAACAGTCCTCGGCCCCACCAGATAGTCCCGTCCCCACACTCTGTCTATCAGTTGATTTCGGGTGTAAACCCTGCCCCTGTTGAGGGCGAGAAAATAGAGAAGATCGAACTCTTTGGGCTTCAGATCGAGCTTCCTGGCGCCCACAGTCACCTCTCGCCTTTCAGGGTCTATCCTGAGGTCTCCGATGGAGATCTTCTCATGGATCGGCCTGACCTGATATTCCTCCCTATATACGCGCCTCAGGATCGCTTTGATCCTAGCCAAAAGCTCTCGCGGGTTGAAGGGCTTGACCACATAATCATCGGCTCCGATTTCAAGACCTATGATCCTATCCACATCCTCCGATTTGGCGGTAAGCATGATGATGGGGACGGCCATATACTGCCTTATCCGTCTGCACACCTCAAATCCGTCCACGAAAGGCAACATGATATCCAGCACGATCAGATGAGGTTCCTCAGCCTGAGCTTTGATTATGGCCTCCCTCCCGTCATAGGCGGGGGTTACCTCATATCCCTCATCCTCAAGATAATCGGTCAGAAACTCCACTATGTCCTTGTCGTCATCCACCAGCAGAATCCTGTACTTCATCTGGCCACCACGATAAGCCCGTTATATCTTCTGTCGCCTATCTTTATCTGATAGAGATACGGTCCAATGGGGACCGGCCTTCCCGATCCGTCCGTCCCGTCCCACTGAACGGATATCGAACCTGAAAGCATGGTTTCCCTGTCCACCAGGGTTCTGACCAGCTTCCCGGACAGGTCGAATATCTGGACGAGCAGCTGACCGTAGCCCCTGTTCCTTCCCCGAGGAAAGCGTATCGTCATCCTCGTCACATCCGCCACCCCATCGCCATTGGGTGAAAACGGGTTGAGGCTCCATGTGGGCTTCATCTCACCCCTGTGCTCGGCCTCAAAAAGCGCTATCCTGGAGAGGAAGTTCGTCTCCGCTATCAGCTTTCTCCCCGTCTCATCCAGCTCTCCGCCCATGATCATCCATCTGCCCAAAACCTCGTCCCATGAGAAGAGGGCGAGCTTTTCGACGTCCCTCCCTTCGATCAGCGATCGGTCAAGTGTCACCTCTATGAGGACCGGCCTGTCGAAGGAGATCACGTCAGATCGGACGTAGTGAACTATGGGCGTTCCCGCCTCATCGAGGAACTCCATCTCCCTTATCCTCACATCATCCGGTTGTTTGCTCTCCATAATATTGATCCTGACATATCGCGCTCGGACGATCCAGGGTAGAGAGATAGAGGTATCCCCATCGTTGAAGGAGTCACAATCAAGGATTTCAGTGAAATTCCGCCCATCGGATGAGGTGAAGATCTCAGCGCGCTGTGGACCATAGGATTTCCCATCCTCCTGGAGGGGATGTATGATGATGGTTCCGATCCTGTAATTCCCCCTCAGATCCACCGTTATTTCCACGGGCATCGGCGTTATACCCGTCATCCAGCTCGATTCGGGGTCCATATCTCCATCGACGGCCAGCGATGGAGGCTGGGTTTCAAGATACGCTGAGGCTTTGGCCAGAAAGTGAACCCTACGCAAAGCCTTAAAATCGTATGCCAGGACCGGCGATGAGGGCAATTCAGCCGGGGGAAGCTTAATAACCTCTATTCTCTCGATATCCCTCACACCACCTGGAGGGATGACCACGCTCAATCTGTCCCCATCGCTCAGGGCAATCGGCTCCTTCATCTCTGAGGGCCGAGGGAGATGTTCCAGGCGCAGGACATCCACCGTTACGAAATCCTCGATCTCCGAGGATGGGGTATCGGGAGGAGGATTTACCAGGCGGGCGGAGACCGTCAACCTGCTCTCGCCGGGCATGAGCGGCACGTCGATGGCGAATCGAGCCGGACGGGGCGAAAGGACGAGTGAGAAACCGGCCGAGCGGATCAAGCCATATCGGATATTCCCGCCCACGTCAACCGCAGAGATCTCCCTTACCTTCACCCCTCCACGCTGCCAGCTCTCGACCACGTCTATAGCGACGAACCTGAAGGATATCGGGGGATCGAGTCGAATGGTCGAGACCATATCCTCGGACGAAGCTCCGGATGGGACGTTGCACGGGAGGGGGGCGGAGAAATGCTCGCCGTCGTCCGAAAATCGGAGCATAACTTTCCTGGGCCCAAACAGAAGTCCGTCCCGAAAGAGTGAGGTGATCCGCAACTGGGAGATGTTCCTTTTCGAGAGGAAATCGACGACCAATCCGGCGATCGGCAGATCGGAACGGGGCGGGCTTCTCATCCCGGCCGAGTTAGTCACGGATATCACGCCGTCGCCCTCGATCGACGAGGTGACATATCCCTCGATCGTAACCGACTCGTTATTGGTGAGGAAATCCCCTATGGGCTCCTCCAAAGCCAGCTCGACCAAGCCGAAAGCTGATGGAATGAAAGTCAGGACGAAGATGGGAAGGATCAAAGGGAGAAAAGGTCTCATCGGATCGCCATCCCCGGTGAACAGGTTTGATTTTAGTTTATCACAACGCCATCTAGATTTCAACTTGACTGAAATACACCGTTTGACTGCCCTTTCGGTTTTATGATATACTTTGTTTTCGTGAGGGTAAGGGGGAAAGAAGAAGAGCAGGGAACATCATCTCCTTTTGAGATCCCAGAGTATCACAAGATGGATAGGTCGTAAAGCGATAGGGTTTCGTTGTTGCCACAATGGGTTCTTAAGTGGCGTTGGAGATCGATCATGATTAGGATTATCAGATATATGATTCCTCTGATGGCCGTTATCCTTCTGGGAGGTTGTATCCATCGCGAAACCTCCCCTCCTAGATGGCAGATAGTTCGCTCGCCAGGTGAGGAGAGATATCTGACGGGGGTATCCTTCATCGATGAGAGACACGGATGGATCATCGGGCGAAACGGCTTTCTCCAAAGGAGCTTCGATGGCGGCAGGAGCTGGAAGATGGTGGATTTGGGGACGAAGGAGGATCTATATGACATATACTTCCTCAACGATCAGTTGGGATGGATCGTAGGCGGGAACGGCCTGATCATGCGCACAGAGGACGGCGGGGTGAGCTGGAAGAGGTTTCCCAGCGGCGTCAACTGCGAGTTGAGATCTGTCCAGTTCGTCACCTCCAACATCGGTTGGGCCGTCGGCGGAGGGGAAAGCACTGGGGTGATTTTGGCTTCGCGCGACGGTGGAAGATCGTGGATCAAGCAGGCGAAGTTTCATGCCACCGAGCTCTATTCCGTTGATTTCGTCGATGAGAAGCACGGATGGGCATGTGGGCTTTTCGGCACCCTTGTCAAAACCACCGACGGAGGCAAAACATGGCGTAGGGTCAAAACGGGCGTCAATGAATCGCTGTTTGACCTGGACTTCGTGAACGAGACGACCGGTTGGGCGGTGGGCGTCTTCGGATTGATAATTCACACGGAAGATGGCGGAAAGACATGGCAGAGGCAGGACTCCCTGACCACACATCACCTCTGGTCCGTCCAGTTCGCCGATGAGAAGGAGGGGTGGATAGCCGGATGGGAGGGCGTTACCCTTCATACCACTGACGGCGGCAACTCGTGGTTTTTCATCCCAAATCAGGTCAGCACGAACCTCCTCGGTCTCTCGTTTGTCTCAAGAAAGAAAGGTTGGGCCGTCAGTCAAAACGGGCTGGTGCTCCACACCGAGGACGGTGGGATCACGTGGAGGATACAGTCCCGACTGAGCAAACCGAGCTTGAAGGCTGTCTGGTTCGTGGATGATCGCTACGGCTGGGCGGTCGGCGATGGGGGGATAATACTACACACCGAAGACGGCGGCAGAAGCTGGAGCGAGCAGAGATCCCCGATCCAGAACGATCTATACAGCGTCTGCTTCGCGGATAGATTGAACGGATGGGCCTCCGGCGATATGGCAACTGTGATTCACACCTCGGATGGCGGGAAAAGTTGGGAGGTTCAGGTGAGCGGGTTGTCCAACCCCGAGCTTAAGATAGGCCGTGACGGGTTACCCTGTTTCGACGGATACAACAATCTGTATGATATCTTTTTCATCGATAGAAATGAAGGCTGGGCTGCCGGATTTGTCGGTATGGTCTTTCACACGAGGGACGGCGGCAGGACATGGGAGAGACAACAGGTTCCCACCGAACAGACCCTGCTTTCTATCTATTTCATCAGCCGTAAGATCGGTTGGGTGGCAGGACGGGGAGGGGTGATCTTCAAAACGACCGATGGAGGGGAAACCTGGATCCCGCTTTTCAGCGGCATCAGTGAACCCATAAATGCCATCTACTTCGCCGATGAAAAACACGGCTGGGCCGGAGGATTCGGTGGGATAATAGCTACATCGGATGGAGGGGAGAGCTGGCATCAGGAACAGATCGGAACCAGTGACCCAATATGGGGTATCTATTTCAAGGACAGGAAGGTCGGATGGGCGGTCGGTACAAACGGCCTCATCCTCCAGACCGAGGACGGTGGAAAGAGCTGGATGAGGGTGGATGTAGGGATGAGAAGAACATGGCTATATGACCTCTGTTCGCCGGACGGTAGGACACTGTGGGCGGTGGGATCGCTCGGCCTGATCATGAGATACGGAAGCTGAACTTTTGGCTTCTGTTCCTGAATATGATCCTCTGGAGGATCGGGTGGATCTTCAAGACCGAAAGCGTTATTATGCC
>CAZHVH010000015.1:0-21093 GCA_964535855.1 uncultured bacterium | reverse complement strand
CTCAGAGCTTGGGAGAGCTCGAAGGTTAACCGCAGCGCCCTCTCGGCAAGATCCTCCGTGAGCGAACCGGCCCCACAACTGGGGGTGATGAGGGACTGCCTTTTGATCAGATCGGCGTCCGGGCCGATCCTTTCGAGCCTGCCGATCTGCCCCTCGAGCTTGGCGATGAGCGAGTCCAGCGTCTCAACCTCCAACATATCAGGTTGGAGGCTGGGCACGATCCCCCATGAGAGAACCCCGCCTCGGTTGAGAAACTCCCTGAGCTCATCGGGGTATAGGGTCAACCTGTCGAAGAACTCATAGGCGTCGAAGCTGAGGACGTCGATCCCCGTTTTAAGCAAAACGGACCAATCGGTGTTCCCACAGCAGTGTATCCCCGCCGATCCGCCCTCGCTGTGGATGGCCTCTATTATCTCGCCGAGGTCGTTCAGGATATCCTCCTCGCTCACGCCCACGAAGGCAGATGAGCCGAAGGCGGACATGCCGGGCTCGTCGATGAATATCAGGGCCGGCGAGATCCGAGACAGCTTCCGAACCTGCCACCTGGCGTTCATCGCCAGGTATTTGACGATCACATCCCGCAACTGAGGGTTATAATACGCACATCGTCCCTCCTGATCCGTCAAGCTCGTGCCGAGGGTGAAGGGGCCGGTCAGCTGCCCCTTAACCATAACCGGCTTGATCTCGAGCGAGGAGATGATCTCCAGCAGCGCATATATCCCGGCAGCGTGCTTCTCGGAAAGGGCGAACCTCTCCAGATGACCGTCCTCCTCCCCCTCCGTCACGGCGAGATAGTCCGAGTAGAACCCTATCAGCTCGTCGTCGAAGGAGGATTGCGTCACATCGAAATAGGTCCTCCCGTCCTTTCGCTCGATTCCGGGCATGTTCTCCGTAAACTGCAGCACCATCCCCTCGTTGGGGTTCCTCTTGGGGAGCTGAGGCCATGCGGGGATATCCGGCGTGTATTTTAAGATCAGCTCGACCGCATCTCCGGCATCCGTATGCGGCAGACTTCCTATCGTGGTGGCCAGGCAGCCAGCCCTCACGGTTTTTCACCTCCATAACGAAAAAACATCCTCAGAGACATTCCAGGAGTAGCCCCTTCAGTCGATCCAGGGTGATCTCGTGAAACTCCACCTCAACCCCCGTCCAGTCGAAAAGCTCCAGTATCTTCTCGGGATGTTCGTTGATGTATCTCTCGGACGCGCCTATACCATCCAGGACGATTATCTTCTTGTAAAACCCCGGGAAGTTCGCGTTCGCGTCGGCTTTGTCCCAGCCGAAATATCCCTGATAGACCGTCTTCCAGTTCTCGAGCCATCCGGGGGTGAACCAGAGGATCTTATCGGCCTCGCCGCCGCTTATCCTCTCCCTCTCCTCGATGCCTGCTAGCATGTCATAGCCGTAATCTCCCTGCACCCTTCTGATCCCCTCGCCCTGGGATTCGATTATCGAGTCCACCTTCTTGGTCGGCTCATCGACGTTGACATAGCATTTCCTGCCGTATACCACGATGATCTTGTGAGGAGGACAGAGCTCCTTAGCCCTCTTCAATCTCCTTATGAGCTGTCTTTCGAGCTCATCGGGTTTGGCGTGCAGACCCGGCGGGGTGAACATGATCTTGAATGGGTTCAGGAACCCCGTCTCCATCAGATACCTCAGCTCCGGGTACAACATGCCGCAGGAGATGATGCACCGATCCTCGAAGGATTTCCGATCACCCATGGTTTTTTCTCCCCTTTCTGAGAGGGTAATCCTTCTCACCAGCTCGTATCGGCACATCGAGCCAATTCTCGGGTGGGACGAAGGGGCAGGTATACATCTCGCTATAGGCGCACCAGGGGTTATATGCCTTGTTGAAATCGAGGATCCACTTCCCGTCGGGAGTCCTGTCCCTTCGGGGATCGAGGTCGATATATCGCCCTGCGCCGTATGTCTCCTTGCCGGAGGTGGCGTCCCTGAAGGGGATGAACAGAGTCTCCTCCTCAGAATCCCCCTTATAGGCCTGGAGCCTTACCTCCCTACCTTCGACCCTGAACCTGAACTCGCCCCATCTGATGAACTCCTTCTCCTCTCCGCCGGTATAGGCCATCTTTATCCTCTCCTTCTCTCTATGCTCGTGAAGCTCAAGCTCAAACCTGTAGTTCGGATCGGGTGGAAAGTAGTCGAGGCCTTTGAACTTAGCTCTATCCTCAAGGGGTATAGGCGATTGCCAGTGTTCGGCGAAGAACCAATCCTTCCCCTCACGTTCCCTCTCGATCTCCTTCCTCCACTCGGAGATATCCATCGGGTCTCACCCCTTTCTCGATCAGAATGGTGCCCTTCATCAGATCTATGCTCTTTATCCTATCCTGAAACAGCTTTTCCTCGCCCAAAAGGGTGGTCATCAACACGCCCTCCCCTTTAAACTCGATCTGTATCACGTCGGATAGGACCTCCTCCCTCTGATCGCCGTCCTCCAGATAAACGGTGGCTAGACACATGGTAACCTCCCAAAGCCTTTCCCTCAAAGCGAGGGATTGATCTCATATTCGATGATTCCGGAGGAGAGGGTGCGATGTAGAGAGGGGCTTATCAAACCGAGGGCCTTGAACTCGGCTATGGCCTGATCTATATCGACCTCCAACCCCAGCTCGGTGATTACCCGGCGAAAGGTATACGGCGTCACCTTGCCGTCTTGAGCCTTATCCTTCAGGCCCTGGAAGAGCTTCAATTTGTCGCCCTCTCTCTTATCCCCTCCCTCCCTGAGACAACTGAGGATGGCCTCCTCCGGTTCCCAACGGCCGGTCTCGGAGGCATGTTTGATGAGCTTAGCGATCACGCCGGGCATCCTATAGCTCTCATCGGGGGCTAGGGTGAGGGATTTATCCTCCCAGGCCGATGTCCTGCCGCTCTTCGTCGGCATCAGCAGTCTGTTGGCGTGGGCGAACAGGATCAGATCTTCCCTCTCATCCTCCGGCATATCGATCTGCCCGTAGAAGATCGATCCCCTCTCCAAGATCTCCCATAGTAGCCTCGCCAAGCTCTCCGCCGGCTCATCGGGGAACCTGGATCTCAGCGCACGTTGAAGGTTATCGATGGGGTCAGCGCTCATCGATTACCTTCCAGCATTACGTCCAATATCCCCTCCATATCCCTCGCCGCCTTATCGCCGAGCGGCGGTCGGCCCTCCAGCGAGGAGAGGAAGATATCCGGATCGTGGCTGATAGCGCCGATCACGTTCACGCCTTTCGCCCTGAGCCCATCGGTCAATCTCAGCTTGAGCTCCTGGGATTGGATTTTGTTCAGGACGGCCCATATGTTTTTCAGTCCGACCTCAGAGGCGAGGGCGTTTATCTTCTCGGCCAGCTCCAGCGAGTCGAAAGAGGGTTCGACAACGATCAGGACGCCATCCACGCTCGTCTCAACGCCTCTGCCGAAGTGCTCCACGCCGGCCTCCATATCGATCACGGCTATCTCATCCTTCTCCAGGCGTAATCTCTTCAGGAACTCGCGGCTCAGGGCGCCCATCGGGCAGGCACAGCCCTCGAGGGATTGGAGGATCTTACCTATACAGACCAATCTGATCCCGTCTCTCTCCTCCACGTATTGAGGCGGAAGCTCCGCCGTTCGGATCTCCTGTCGGGTCAGGATGCTCTGGGAATCGGAGCCCCGTGAGAAGGTTTTAAACACGTTCTTCTTCCCGCCGACGAGCTCCAGGAGCGGATTCGGTCTCCTCTCGAAGCCGAGCATCCTGTAAAGCCCCGGATTCGACTCGTCCGAGTCGACGACCAGCACCTCATATCCTCTCTCGCGCAGCCCCCTTGCCATGAGGACTACGACGGTGCTTTTACCGCTTCCTCCCTTCCCGCAGACGGAGATCTTCATCTCAGCTTCCTCCTCGCCCGACGCCGGGCAGTTTTCTCATATAAAACCTCCCACCCTCATACTCCAGCTCCACCAGCTTTCCTCCCTCCACCAGTTCCCTCACGACATCCCATCCGGCGTGAGCCTTTCTCAGAAGCTCGTTCACGCCCTCCTCCTTCATCGGATGAACCGCCGTGATGCTCAGGAGATCCTCCCTGATATCCCCCGTAAACGCGAAGGCGTTTCCCTCATAGCCGATGAGATATTCGACCTTCAGGCCCCTATCGCTGAAGATCTGATAGGCCATATTTATGGATTCTTCCTCCGGGGGTTCGACCCATCCCTCTGCGGGCGGCCTTATGGGGATGGATATGTAGCTTATATCCGGCGATATCGACGAGAGGCGATCGGCTATCCTTTCGATCTCATCCTCTCCGTCGTTCACGCCTCGGACCATCATCGTCTCGGTCGCCAACACCCCTTCGAACTCCTCCGAGAACCTCCTCATCCCCTCCGATATCGCCTCCAGCTTCAAAGCGCCGTACGGCCTATTGATCCTACGCCACACCCCCTCGGTTGCGGCGTCCACCTTGAGCGAAACCCAGTCGGCCTTGGAGAGATCCTCCCTCACATCGGGATTCCATATGAGCGAGGCGTTGGTGATAACGGCGACCCTCACGCCGATGGGTTTAAGGAGATCGATCTCACGGCCCAGGTTGACATCTAACGTGGGCTCTCCGTCGGGGACAAACGTCAGATAGTCCACACGCTCCCCGTCTTCCCGCAGCTCCTTCACCCTCGTCTCGACCTCCTCGGCGATTCCCTCAGGATCGTAGAATCGCTCCCTCTTTATCTGCATCCTCGCCGTTCTGCCGATCTGACAATACACGCAGGAGTAGGAGCAGATCTTCGGAGGTATGTTATTTATCCCTAAGCTCTGCCCCAGCCGTCTCGATGGAACCGGCCCGAACACCATAGCGTTTCCCTCCCTTTACCGTTAATTCCTCACGGGACTAATGACCGAGGATGGCTGTTATTCAGGGCAGCTCGATAACCGAGCCGACGTGAGCATCTATGTAATCGGCGTTATACTCCTGTCTGAAAAGCTCCCTCGCCCTGTTTCCGGAGCAATGACAGGGCGCGACCTTTCGCACTCCGAGTCCTCTGAAGCTGGAGATGATGTATCTGAGCTCCCTGTCGTTTGCCCCTCCCAGGTGGAATCCTCCCATCACGAGGTAGACCTCCCCGCCGATCCTCTCCTTTGCCCGTTGAACGATACTCACCACGCCCGGATGGGCGCATCCGGTTATCACGGCGAGCCCCGCCTTCAGTCGGATCACCAGGGATTGCTCCTTTATCCACGTGCCCATCTCGCCCGTCGAGAACAGGTTTGGCCTTATCTCCACGGGATCGGGGCCGACTTCTCTCACTATCGCCCCCGCCTGGGATATGGATCTCTTGAAACTGGGCGGGAACGATCCCGGCAGCCACACCTCGACGTTCGGATTGACTGCGAGGAACCCGCCGAGCCCTCCCGTGTGATCGCCGTGAGCGTGTGAGAGCAGGACGATCCCGATCGATCTCGGATCGACCCTCAGCTCCCGCATGTTATGCTCAAGGGTTCTCCAATCGCCGCCCGTGTCGAAGAGCAGGTTCATCCCCTTCATCTGAACCAGGCAACTGAACCCCCAGGCGGACCTCAGATTCGGATCGCCGGGGTTGTTGTCATACAGTATCGTCAATTTCACACCCTCCGCAGGTTCCGTCTTTTTTGGGATTTCCTCCTCGGTCTCCTCCTCGATACATCCCGCCAGGACGAGCGGGATAAGCAGGAGAAGACAGAGCCGGATGGAAATCGACAAGGTGAAATTTCACCTCCCTATCTTCCGGGCGGATATCACGACGAACCCTCCCCTGCCGTAGCCCACCTCAACCCTTTCAACCTCCTCCAGCTCATGGGGAAAGCGGAAGATGGTCTGGAGGAGGGAGAAGTCATCGAATCCGGACTCCTTAAGCAGGTTCACCACCTCATCGACTGAGAAAAACCTGGCTTCCTCGTAGAACTTGCTCTTCTTGACCTGATAAGCCCTGCCCAGGAAGCTATCCCTATCGATTATGGCGACGATGATTCTCCCTCCATTCCTCAAAACCCTTCTCGTCTCACGTATTACCCTTTCGGGATCTCTGACGAAGCAGATGGTGATGGCGATAAGCGCATAGTCGAACTCGTCATCTTTGAAGGGTATCTCCTCGCCCCTTGCAACTATTACCCTTACACCTCGATCTTCGGCGAGCTTTGCCATCCTGAACGAGGGATCTATGCCGTAGGGGATTCCCAGGCGAGATGCGAACCTACCCGTGCCCACGCCGACCTCCAAGCCCCTGCCCTCTTCAGGCAGCGCGATTTTAACGGCCTCCAGTTCGGACAGATACGCGAGCCTGTTCCTCTCATACCAGAGATCATACTCCCTGTAGTATTCGTCGAAGATGCCGGACAAATCCTAACCCTCCATACGCTCTACGCCTTACGCAATACGCTTTACGCACTCTCCTTTTCCCCTGTCTCCTGTTTCCTGCCTCCCGTCTCCTTGTCGCCAACCTACATCGGCGTAACCTCCACCTTGAGCAGTTGACAGAGGTCCTTCAGCTCCCTGGCGTGATCGCCGTAGAAGAGAAGCTGATGGAATCCCTTGGTGTCCCTGACGTCCTCGATCCCCTTCATCCTCACCTCAACGGACGTCCTACAGCCGCCGGCCGGGGGCGTATCCACGTTCCCGATAACCGTTCCCGAACCGACGATCATCCTCTTCGGTCCCTGGAACTTGGCCAGCGTTATCTCCTCTCCTACCCTCCAGAGCACCTGCATCGAGACGCCGATGTTCGATTCCGAATGGCTTCTCAGGATGAAGGGTTCGGGTTTCGTCCCGTACCCGTCGAGCCTCGTCGGGCTGGTGCAGTGGGCGGCCACGAGGATGTTCCTCACGGTTTCGGGGACGGGATCGTTCATGAAGGACGGTTTTCCGAAGGCATGTTTCAGAAGGATCATGGTCAATATGGCGTCCATGTCCGCCTCACACGCTGCCGGAGTCCCCTCGTCGTTGAGCTTCGAGAAGGCCATGCACGGTGTCGTGTCGATGAGCCTTGAGCCGACAAGCCCGAGACAATCCATCGTTATCGCCGTCGCCTCATATTCCTCCATCAGCCTCCTACATGTCACATACATCCTGGCCGCTTTTGTGAGATCCTCGGAGGTAGGCTCGACTATCTTCAAAGCGTTGTCCGCATACCACCGCGCTATCTCCTTCACCTCGTCCGTCTCGCCGACCTTCTCGTACGTTTCGACGACCCTCCCCCTTCCGACCGTCCTGACTTTGATGCCGAGGTTTTCGACGACCGAATCCACGGGTTCCATTCCATCACCTCTGAGAACGAGGACCCTCTCTTCGGCGAGTTTCCCCTTCGTATCGATCATCCTCAATCCCGTCCTCACCTGCTGGAAGTCGAGCGAGGAGATGAAGTATACGCCCTCTTGACGCGATCTAGCTGAGACGTGCCCGGTGAAGACCGTCCCTATGGAAGCGAAGATCACGGTGGGGAGACCGGCCTTGGTGATCTCATCCACGAGGTTCCACATCCCCATCGAAAGCGGTATGAGGAGCAGTCCGTCGGGAGGGTTGGATTTGATCCCCTTCAGGAACCTCTCCGTCCCCTCGGCATCGTATATCGTGTCGGCGAACTCCACATCCACCCCCACCTCGCGGCCGAGCTCGACGGCCCGCTGGGGATACTCCCTTTCGTATCTGTCAACCGGATAGGCGGCTCCCGGCCAGCCCATCCAGTACTGTCTCTGCCTCAATACGACTCCGATAACCTTAGCTGCCATCACGACACCCCCTTAAATTTCGATAGCGTTTATTTTGAGCATCTCCGCGGCCCTATGTAGCGTCGAGCTCCAGTCGCCGTACACCATGGCGCTGTGATGGCTGGAGATGCTCCTCACATACCCCTCCGTATCCCTCATCTTGAGCCACGCGGAGAACCTGCAGTGAACCGAATCTTCAGTGCTCTCTATCCGGGCGACGGTGAAGACGATCCTATCGAGCCTCGGATCTATCCTCCCGAACGTCGCCACCCCCCTTGGGAGCTCGGCGTATGCGGTGACGCCCCTTCCGGAATTGTGGTAATCGGCCAGCTTGTATTTCGTGAGGGCGGGCTTGAGGGGGATGACGTCGTGCGTGAACCTCGCCCTGTTGTATTTCAGCGACAGCTTCGTGTCCTCCAGGATCACATCCTGCGGCGGAAATCCGGGGCCGCGCTGCGGCCTGAAGAGGTAGATGTTCCCCATTATGGGGGTTTCCTCGGAGATGAAATGGAAAAGCATCATGGTCAATAGCGTGTTCAGATCCCCCTCGCATCCGGCCGGAATACCCTCGTCCAGAAGTCTTGCGAGAGCGATACATGGTGTGACGAATCGCCGCTTGAACAGATCGGAGAGACAGTTGATCGTCAGGGCGTTGGCCCCGTTCATCGAGAGCAGCTCCTTCATGGCGCCATATAACCTCGCCACCTCTATCAGCTTCCCCTCCCAATCGTTCTCGATCCTCTCGAAATCACCCCTCCACCTTTCGATCGTCTCCTTCGCCTCCCCGTGCGGGATCGAGTCGGCGATCTGGAGGAGATGGGAGTTCGGTATCAGCTTCACGGATGGCCCGATCCTCTCCCTCACGGCCTCGAAATCCCAGCATGATCCCATCACCCCGGCCATCTCGTATCTTCCGGTCAACCCGGCGGGCTCGCCGAAGTAGAGTATGGCGCTTCCGCGCATCAGCGAGACCGCCCTCAACGCCCTGATAGTCTCCCTCGCCTCCTGGGGCGTAACGAAGTCGTAGACCTCAGCCCCTTTGCTTCTCAGGAAGGAAACCCTGTCCCTCGTCCATGCCCCGTAATATCCCCCGGCGGACCAGAGGAGTATGGGTTTCCCAATTCGGGCCAGCCTCTCCCCCCAGACGGGCAGGTTCAGGGCGAGAAGGGCATCGGCCTCCGGGGATATGATATCATCCAACCTTGCGGCTGAGGCGCGATCGGAGACGACGGCCACGGACAGGAGGGAGACCATGTCTCCCAGGACCGATCGGAGATCAGGGGCTATCCCGTCGAGGGCTTTTTGGGCGTCGCCGCCCCCGAAATAAACCGGTTGAACCCTCAGGGGTTCCATGTCAATACCTCCCGAATTCCCACGAGCTCACAGCCCGCCTCTAGCTGAGATTTTATCTCAATTATACCCCCCGTTGAAAGCTGATGTCAAGTTTTCTAGGACGCTCTTATTTCCCTTGAGTGTAGTTATAGTAGCAATCAACGCCCTTTCACGATCAGAGGTTAAGGTCGAGGGACAAGAGTCTAGAGTCCAGAGTCCTTTTTTGTCTCTCGACTCTTGACTCTCGACCCTTGACCATCTTAATCGTCGCCGTTTTGGGAACCATTTGCGGATTTTAGGCGCATCTTCGGCTCATCACCTGATCCGGCGTAGCAATGTTTGCATCTCAGATTACAACCGTTGGTTATCTCGCACTCCACTATGTACGGCCTCGTCAAAGATAGCGGAAGCGAGGATGGGAAACGCGTTGAATGCCTGATGGACGGTTCATCAGAATATCCAAAACACGTACATCCTTCTCTGAAGTATAACGCTCAGGGCGCTCCAAAAACCACCTACGGCGTATTCGCCCAGGATAAGCCCCAGGAAGAATGGAGAGGCCTTTCTGAGAGCACCCAATCCCCCGTACCTCAATATGCACCACTTCAGAACCGACCCTATCACAAGCGTGAACCAGATGTAGTCCACACCGAAGTTCATCGAAAGGGCGTATCCCACAGGGTGAAACGGCCACCAGAGAAACCTCATCCTCATCGCCGTCAAGAACAGGGTGAAAGCCGCGCCGAGGAACATGAAACCTATAGCGCCGAGGTCGGGTTCCTTCAGGAAGCTGAGCCTCCATGTGAGCATCCTCATGCTCTCCCACGAAAACCCCGATCCCGGCGCCCCGGGCACCCTGTAGGTTATATGCAGGTCGGCCCAGAAGGCTGAGATCACCCCTAAGATCGTCCCCATGATCACGGCATATACGACCGTCTTAGGATCAGCGCCTATCCTCTGTGCGATCTTGAAGCCCTCAAGCTGCTGAGGCATGGCGTGGCTCCGATAGGTCCTGTTGAAGAACCAGAAGTAATGGGTGATCATCAGCAGATTTCCCACGCCGAGCCTCCTTGAGCCGAACATATCCACCATCATCTGTCCGGCGTTCATGCCCGTAAGCTCATGTGTGGGCGGGCCGAGCTCCGCCCTCATCCTCGTTATGACGATCGATATGGCGAAATACAGGGCGAAAAAGATCAAAACGACCCAGAGATCCATACCCGCTCTGAGACAGAAGAAGATCAGGAAGGCCAATCCGCCGATCAACCCCGCCACGGCGAACCTGTACTCGGCATCTCTCATCGAGAAAACCCGCCCCAGATGCCTTCTGGCCAGGTATATCGCAAATCCGAAAAGCACCATGAAGGCTCCGGCGGATTGTTCCGAGAGATATGGAAACCTCGCCACCTCCGTGATCCCTAGGAAACCTCCCAGCGTCGGCGGACCGATGGCCGCCGAAAGCACAAGCTCCATCTTCCTGAAGAGATAGAAGAACCACGTGGAAAAGGCCAGATCGAGCGGCATGAAAAAGGATAGCCCGATGGAGAACGGATAGAAGGAGAGAGGCGTCCAACCGATAGCGCTCCAGGGTTTCTCCGTGAAGTATCTCCCTATATCGTGAAGTTTGACGGGGATCATGGGGATAGAGGGAATGAGATAGGCTATCCCGTTCAGCAGGTCTATGAAGGCGGCGATGGAGAAACCCAACCATAACATCCTATTCCTGAAGATCCTCGACCTCCTCGCCTGGATCACGGCGAGCGGGAGCTGGATTATGGGGTATGAGAGTTTCTCCCTCTCCGTCCATTGCCTCCTGAAGATCGAGTTCAAACAGAGCATCACACAGAAGAGAGCGATAATGAAGAGCGACCACCAGATCACAGGGGAAAGCCATGCTCTGAGATGTTCGGCGGTGTATAGCGTGGAGCCGCCTTCATAATATCCGACGAGCGGTTTGGAATCGGTTACGGCTAGCCATCTGGGGATGTAATCGTAAAAGAGTTCCTTCCATTCGTTCTCCGGCGTGGCGTACCAGGAGATGTGGGGAATCGTAGGAACCAGTATCTGCATGAGATCGTGTGAGGCCGTCGAGGAGGCCATCACAACCGAGACGTAGATGAAAAGCAATTCACCTTCAGAGAGGCGAAAGACTTTCAGACGTCCCAGCAGAAGCCCAAGGACGGAGACCACAAGAAGGGAGAAGACGGCGTTCTGAAAGAGCGAGATGCAGGTGGGGTGGCCCGAATACCATATTATCTCCACCTGTATGATCCAATAACAGTTGAAGGGAATGAGGATAAGGGAGATGAGGAGGGATTTGAGGGTGAGCGACTTTGATCTAGGCATAACAAACCCGCTCGGAAGTGAGAGGCGCTCAGGTGAGCGCCTCTTAACGAGGGGATTTTATCTCATCGGCTCATCTTACCTTTAATATAACCCCACACGGTGGTAAGTTTGTCCCGGAGCTGAACCGGTGTCATGCTGGTCAATAACTTCTCCAACTCGGCTTCACTCCAGGCCAGATATATCGAGTCATACAACCCTACGTTGTCGAAGGGAGTCAATGCTATCCCGGTCATCGTGAACGATCCGAAGTCGGCGAACAGGTCCCTTATCACCACTTCCCAATCCTCCGGTATCTCATCCGAGAGGCATATCCCGCTCCATCCGGTCATATTCTGTCCATCGATGTATCGTCTCGTGCCGGGGGCAGGCGGTTTAACACACGGCTGTGTGACAGCACCCCATGAGCCGTTGTCGGGGAACTGGATCATGATCCCCTCCCCTCCGATCTTCTTCCAGGCGAACATGATCCATCGAGCCTCGTCCTCCTTGGAGGGGTCCTCCACGATCTTGTAATTCCAATCCGGTATGTTGGGGTTATATCTTTGGACGTTATTCGCCGCTGAACCCTGAGGTGCGCTGACCTTGATAGCGATCTCGCCGTAGAACACATCTTCTTCCTCGTTTTCGATATTCGTTGCCGTATCCTGCCTTGAAAGCTGACTTATGAAGGAGTCATCGTCCTCGAAGAGGGTTATCACCTTACCCTCAATCCCAATGGAGGCTCCCAGAAAAAACACCAGGATTGAAAGGGAAAGGAGCAGGGATTTCATCTCACCTCACCTCCGTCGGATATTCACTCTAAACTATAGCACGTCCTCGGGGGAAAATCAAGCGTATAATTGCGTGACGAGGGCTTTTCAATGATTTGGCATAATCGGGCATAGGTAGGGGCATACCCCTGTGCGTGCCCCCGAATCCGGCAGGCACGGGGGCCTGCCGCTACAGCGCTGGCGAAAAGCGTTGAAAACCCCTACAAATGAATCTTGACAAAGGCTTCTTTTGGGCTATAATTATAAACATCAAAGGAGGTTTTGCAGGCGTGAAACTTTCAATCAAAGTAAAGGAGGGCTATGAGGGATGAAGAGGGTATTTGTGATGTGGGCATGCGTCAGTCTCATCCTTGTTGGTCTGACGCTGGCAGGGCAAGGTATCGCGAAGGTCGACCTTGGAAATGTTGTTGCGATGTGGCTGTTCGATGAGGGGAAGGGCGATGTCGCCAAGGATTCCTCGGGTAACGGCCACGATGGGAAGCTTGTGGGGAGCCCCAAATGGGTCGACGGCGTGTTCGGCAAAGCCTTGGAGTTCAACGGGGCGGACGCCTGCGTTGAAGTTCCGGACTTCGAGAACCCCACTAAAGCCATAACGGTCACCGCCTGGGTGAAAAGCAATACCCCCACGTGGAACGAACACGGATGGGTTGTCAGCAAAAGAAACGCCTTTATCCTCCATCCGGTCTTAGGTGAGAAGAACATGGCCTGGTGTGTCTGGATCGGCGGCGACTGGAATGCCCCTAATGGATGGTCGGCTGGGAAGATCGGTCCGGATGATATCACGAAGTGGCACATGTACACCTGCACTTTCGATAGCACTACGGGTGATTGGAAGATCTACATCGATGGAGAGGAAAAGAGCTCCTTATCCTGTAACAAGGCGGAGATCAGTCTCGATACCGGTCATCTGACCATCGGTCGGGATGACGATGAATGTCCGAATCGATTTGGGGATGGCGCTATCGATGAGGTCGCTATCTTCAACGTGGCGCTGTCGGAGGACGAGATCAAGGAGATCATGACCAAAGGGCTGACGGGCATGACGGCTGTCTCTCCCGGCGGCAAGCTCCCTGTTGCCTGGGGTGCCATAAAAGCGCGATAGACGAAACCATCGGGGGCGCTTAAAAGCGTCCCTCATTTCAATGTCCATCCGTGTTCTTCTTCTGACCCTCCTCCTTATACCGATCAACTCCCTCTGGATGATGACGGCGTCGCTGTGGAACGCCGGCTATCCCACAACTGTCTCCCTGTTTTTCAACGCCGTATTCTACCTCTTCATCTTGGTCCTCATCAACTCCTCGATAAAGCATCTCCATCCTAAAGCCTCCCTCTCAGCGGGGGAGCTGCTTTTGATATACACCATGCTGACGATCGCCTCGGCGATCAACGGGTTGGATATGCTCCAGCTCATCGGGGCGATGATAGCCGGTCCCCATTTCCTCGCCACGCCTGAGAACGAATGGAGGGAGCTTTTCCTCAAATATATTCCTTCCTGGCTCGCCGTCTCGGATAAATCGGTTCTCGAGAGATATGCCCGCGGCGAATCATCGCTCTATATGGCGACCAACTTCCTCCCCTGGATCACCCCCGTGCTTTCCTGGTCGGCTTTCACCATCTCACTCCTGCTCGTCATGTTGGGTTTGACGCTCATACTGAGCTCAAGGTGGGTCTCGGAGGAGAGGCTCAGCTATCCCATAATCCAGCTCCCTCTACATATGGTGAGGGAGGGATTTTTGAGGGACCGTGTGATGTGGCTTGGATTTGGGGTGGGGATCTTTATGGGGACGTTGAACGGGCTCCACTTCTTCATCCCCTCGGTCCCGACGATCGGCAGGCCTATAAATATCGGCCGCTATCTCACCGAGAAACCCCTAAACGCCATAGGATGGCTTCCAATAGCCGTCCATCCCTTCGCCCTGGGTCTGGGTTTCTTCATGCCTGTCGACCTCTCGTTCTCATGTTGGTTCTTCTACTTTTTCTGGAAGTTCGAGAGGGTCTTAGCCTCCGCGCTTGGGCTACGTATACCTGGATTTCCGCTCATAGATGAGCAGACCACGGGGGCGTACATCGGATTCGCCCTGACCGCCCTGTGGATGGCCCGAAGGCATATATCACGTTATTTCAGGGTTACCGCAGAGTTGAAGCGGCCTGAGGGCGGAGCTCATCGTCTGGCTTTGATAGCGCTTTTAGCTGGTTTGGCGGGGATAACCTCGTTCTGTCTGAGGGCGGGCATGGGGATCAAGGCGATAGCCCTCTTCTTCGTCATATATTTCCTCATCTCCATATCGATAGGCAGGATAAGGGCCGAGCTGGGATCGCCCGTGCACGATCTGCACTTTTCGGGCCCGGGCAGGATGATGATCTCGCTCTTCGGCACACGTAGGTTCAGCTCGACCGATCTAACGCTCGTCTCGCTCTTCTGGTATTTCAACCGCGCCTACAGAAGCCATCCCATGCCGTGCGTCCTGGAGGGATTCAAGCTGGGGGAGAGGACGGGGATCGATCCCCTAAAGGTCTCCCTTTCCGTCCTTATCGCCGCTCTCTTGGGAACTCTCTGCGGATTCTGGGCACATCTTCACGCCGCCTTTCATCACGGCGGATGGGGGAAACTCTGGCCGGCGTATGAGAGCTTCAACAGGCTTTCGTATTGGCTGACGACGCCCGTGGGGGGAAACCCGCGATATGCGATCGCTTACTCCTTCGGGGCGATCTTCGTCGTGTTGCTCTCGCTCTTCCGGATGCGGTTCATCTGGTTCCCCCTTCATCCCGTCGGATTCGTCGTCTCAAGCAGTTGGGCGATGAACCCGTTCTGGTTCTCCATATTCCTGAGCTGGGTCGTTAAATCGGCCGTGTTGAGATACGGAGGTTTGAGGGCCTACAGGGGAGCCGTTCCGCTCTTCTTAGGGCTGATCCTGGGCGAGTTCGTAGCCGACAGCGGCGTCAGCATCGCCGGGACGCTTCTGAGGGTACGGACCTATATCTGGTATGGGTGATCCCGATCACCACAGCAGTGCGTCGATCGATTCGGCCAATTGCTCATCCTCGAACTTCCTCAGCGTTATCGCCTTGCCGAAACAGGCCGCCGCGCACACGCCGCATCCGTGACATTCCACCGGTTCTATCTCCACAACGCCCTTTTCCTCGTTGAATTTCGGCACCTGATAGGGACACACGCTGACGCATGTCAGGCATCCGACGCACTTGAGGGGATTGACGACGGCGACCATACCCTCCACCGGAAGCTCATCCTTGCTCAAAACGGTCGCCGCCCTGGAAGCGGCCGCCATCGCCTGAGCCATGCTCTCATCCAGGAACATCGGCGAATGGGCCATCCCACAGACATATACGCCCTGAGTGGCGAACTCCACCGGCTTGAGCTTGACATGTGCCTCCATGAAGAAACCGTCCTCATCTATCGGCACGCTGAAGATCTTGCTCAGCCGCTTTGCCTCCCCACCGCTGACCACCGCCGCGCTCAGGATGATATAGCTCGCCTCGATCTCACCCTCGACCCCGGAGTTCAGGTCGTGATAGCTCACCCTGATGATATCGCCCTCGTCCCGTAAGGAAGGTTTGTGTTCGTCATCGTATCTGAGAAAGATCACGCCTCGCCGTCGGGCCTCCCTGTAGAACTCCTCCCGGAATCCGAAGGTTCGGACGTCCTTATAGAGTATGTAGACCGGCAGGTCGGGATACATCTTTGTGAGCATAAGGGCGTTTTTGATCGCCACCGAGCAGCATATCCGGCTGCAGTAGTTCCTCTCCTCGTTTCTGCACCCGACGCACTGGATCATGACCACCGGCCTTTTCGGCCTCTCCATCCGGCCCGAGGCCAGCCTCTCCTCGAACTCCCTCTGGGTCATGACCCTCTCCGACTCACCGTAGAGATATTCATTTGGCCTGTATTCCTCGGCTCCCGTGGCGATTATCGTCACCCCGTGGCTTATCTCGATCGGCTCGTCCGGATTTTCCCTGGGGGCGATTCGGCTTTTGAAGTTACCGACGAACCCCTCGGCGTCGATCAGCTCGCATCCCATGTGCAGGGAGATCAACGGATGGCTCTTGACCCTGTCGATCATATCCTCCAGCAGGTGATGCGGATCGGTGTCATCGAGGAGGTATCTGAGATGTCTAAGATTGCCTCCCAGCTCGTCCTTCCGTTCCACCAGATGGACGGGGAATCCCTGATCGGCCAGCGCCAAGGCGGCGGTCATACCGGCGGGACCGCCTCCTATCACCAGCGCCGATTTCGTGACGGGCAGTTTGATCTCCTCCAAAGGTTCCAGCAACCGAGCCTTAGCGACGGCCGCCGCCACCAACTCCTTGGCCTTTTCCGTCGCCCTATCGGGTTCGTGCATGTGCGGCCATGAACATTGATCCCGTATGTTCGCCATTTCAAATAGATATCTGTTCAGCCCCGCCTCACGGATGGCGTTCTGGAAGACCGGCTCATGGGTCCTGGGGGTGCAGGAGGCGACCACCACCCTCGTGAGGTTCATCTCCTCGACGGCCTGGCGGATGCGTTTCAGCCCGTCCGGCGAGCAGGCGTAGAGGAGGGTTTCCGCCAGGACCACGTTTTCGAGCTTCGAGGCATGCTCCGCCACCTCCTTGACGTCCACCACGCCGGCGATGTTGTTGCCGCAGTGACAGACGAAGACGCCGATCCTGGGCGGCTCGCCCCGGATATCCCTTTCGGGCGGATACTCCCGCCTCCTGATCATCGTTCCACGGCTTTCCGAAAGCATCCGGGCGGCCATACACGCCGCAGCTCCCGCCTGAACCACGCTGGAGGGTATGTCCTGAGGTTCAACCGCCGCCCCGCAGGCGAAGATCCCCTGCCGACTCGTCTCAGTCGGCGCGTATCGATCTACGCTTATGAATCCGAACTCGTTGAGATCAACTCCCAGTTTTTCAGCCAGATCGGAGATCCCCTTTGGAGGCTCCAACCCCACCGATAGGACGACCATATCGAACTCCTCTTCGATCACCTCGCCCGAATCACCCACATATCGTATCAGTAAATTTCCCGTGCGTTTGAGCTCCTTGACCGATGAGATCATCCCCCTGATGAATCTGACGCCGAACTCCTCCTGCGCCCTGCGATAGTATCTCTCATATCCTTTGCCATGTGCGCGCATGTCTATGAAGAAGATGGTCGGCTCCAGGGAGGGGAGGTGTTCCCTTGCGATGATCGCCTGTTTGGTCGCGTACATGCAGCAGACGGAGGAGCAGTAGGGATTACCACGTCCGGTCACATCACGCGAGCCGACGCACTGGATGAAGGCGATCTTCTTAGGCTCCCTCCCATCACCGGGCCTGATCACATGTCCGTTTGTGGGGCCCGACGCACTGAGATATCTCTCGAACTCGGCGGAGGTTATCACGTTGGGATATTTGCCATATCCGTATTCGCCGCGGAGTTTAGCGTCGAAGGTGGAGTATCCCGGCGCGAGTATAACCGCCCCCACCTCCAGGTCGAGGGTCCGTGGGGTCTGATCGTGTTCTATCGCCTCGGCTTGACATACTTGGACGCATTGCATGCACTCGGAGCAGATGCCGCAGTTGAGGCATCTTTTGGCCTGTTCTATGGCAGTCCGCTCGTCGAATCCGATCTGGACCTCATCGAAGGATCTGATCCTATCGGCGGGTGAAAGCCTCGGGATATCAGCTCTGGGGGATTCGTACGGTTCGGTGGGAGGCAGAACCTCCTCCTCTATCGGCGGCAGATCCCTGGTTTTGAGCTCCCATTGAAACGGCTCTCCCATCTCCTCGCCGTTGAGATATCTGTGAATGGCCCTGGCAGCCCTCTTGCCCTGGGCGATGGCATCCGTCACGGTGGCCGGGCCGGTGACGATGTCGCCTCCGGCGAATAGCTTCGGCACCCCTGTCCACAAGGTTTTCGGATCGACATCTATGAACCCGTTTCTGGAGAGCCTGATATCGGGTATCTCCAACATAAACTCGCCATCGGGCCGCTGTCCTATGGCGAGGATCACCACATCCGCCTCGACCCGGTATTCCGATCCGGGGATGGGAACGGGACGGCGCCTGCCGCTCTCATCCGGTTCTCCCAGCTCCATCCTGATGCATTCCATCTCCCGGACCTTGCCGTATCGGCCGATGAACTTCAGCGGCGTCGTGAGGAATTCAAACCTGATGCCTTCCTCCTCGGTTTCCCTCAGCTCCCATTCATCCGCCGGCATCTCGCGGCGCGATCGACGGTAGTAAACCGTCACCTCTTTAGCGCCAAGGCGAATCGAAGTTCGGGCGGCGTCCATCGCGACGTTCCCCCCGCCGATCACGGCGACCCTAGCATTGCGGATCAACGTGCGGGGGAATCGGTTAAGGTTGACCTGTCTTAAAAAGTCCACAGCCTCTATCACATTTCGAAGGTTCTCGCCCTCGACGCCCAATTTCCTGCCATGGTGGGCGCCGGCGGCGATGAATACGGCATCATACTCCTCCATGAGCCGACGAAGCGGTATGTCCTGGCCGACCCGCGTATTGAGCTTTATCTCCACCCCTTTGCGGGTTATGAGCTCTATCTCCTTGTTCAGTATCTCCTTTGGCAGCCGATACTCCGGTATTCCCACGGCCAACATCCCACCTGCCACCGGGAGCGCCTCGAAGACCGTGACGGAGTGGCCCAGCATCGCGAGGTCGTTGGCGGCGGATAGCCCCGCCGGGCCCGACCCGACGATCGCCACCCTCCTACCGGAGGAATTGGGACGTTCGGGCATCGGCTCAAGCCGCTCGGCAAGTCCGTTCTTGAAAACCCAGTCCGTCACGAACCTCTTGAGAAACTGGATCGGCACCGCCTCGTCTATCCTGTTCCGCAGACACGCCTCCTCGCAGGGATGATGACACACCCTGCCGCAGATGGAAGGGAAGGGATTAACCTCCTTGTTGATCCTGTAGGCCTCCTCGAACTTACCCTGGGCGATCATGGCGATGTAGCCTTGAACGTTGGTGTGGATGGGACAGGCCGATCTGCACCGGGGAACATCCTCCTTGCTGATGGCGAAGGCCGCCGGAACGGCTTGAGGGTAGCGTTTGTAGATCGCCTTGCGTCGGCTTATACCGAGGTTGAACTCGTCCGGAACTTCGACGGGACAGACCTCCAGGCACTTGCCACAGGCGTTACATCTCTCGAGATCGACGAACCTTGGTCTTTGGAGCAGCTTGACGCTGAACCGGCCGGGCTTACCTTCGACCGATAATAGATCGGCGTTTGTGATGATCTGAACGTTTTCGTTTCGGGCGAGATCTATGAGTCGGGGGGACATGATGCACATGGAGCAGTCGTTGGTCGGAAAGGTCTTATCCAGCCCCGCCATCATGCCGCCGATGGCGCTTTCCCTTTCAACGAGATATACGAAATACCCCTGTTCCGAAAGGTCCATAGCGGCCTGCATCCCGGCTATCCCGCCGCCTATGACCATAACCGAGCCGATCATCTTTTCCCCTGGAGTCTGACCGGAATCATATGTCTTTTGAACCATCTCTCAGGATCCAGTCCGAGAGCCATTCCCACGAGCTCGGTGATGTAGAGAACAGGCATGGTCTGGATGCCGAACCGCTTGACGGCGGCTTTTTGTCTGCCATCCAGGTTGGCATGACACATCGGACAGGCCACTGAGATACAATCCGCTCCGGCCTCATGGGCCATCTCGATCAATCTGGCGACCAGCTTCAGGACCAGATCGGTTCTGGCTATCGACAACCCCGCTCCACAACAGTCCGTTTTAAACGACCAATCCAGGGCTTCACAGCCGATGGCGCGCACTATATCGTCCATCATCTCCGGGTTTTCGACGTCGTCGAAGCTCACAACGTCCGGGGGTCTCACAAGCAGGCATCCGTAATAGCAGACCACCTTCAACCCGAGCTCCTTTTGAACCGATCGCTTGATCCTCTCCAGAAGGGGAGGGCTCGCCAGCACCTCAATGAGATGTCGCACGCCGATCGAGAGCGGTTTCCCGTCGAGAAACCTCGCCCGGAGCGATTCATCCTCCGACAATCTCACAGCGGCTATCTTCTCCCTGTTGAAGCAGGCGGCACATGGCGCCAGCATATCAAGCCCTATCTGATCGGCTATCCTGAGGTTCCGGGCGGGCAGGGCGAGGGCGAGGGTGGAATCGAGGCTGTGAGCGGATGTGGCGCCGCAACAGTTCCAGTCCGGAATCTCAACCAGCTCCACGCCGAGCGCCTTACATATCTCCCTCGTCGATTCATCGAACTCCCTGGCCGAGGATTCAAGTGAGCATCCGGGGAAATAGGCGAATCCCAGTTTCTCCTCGCTCATCCCTTCTCTCCTTTCACCGACTCGATGAGATCCTTGTAGTCCCTTCCCTTAACCCTGGACGGCAGGAGTTTAAGCTTCCCCCTGAGGAACATCCCCGCTCCCAGCATCAAGTCCGAGAACAGGTCCTTCGTCCTCAGCTTGTATCCCATGATCAGCCCTACCTCATGCATCCTCCCCTTTCTCCTGAGCTCTTTAAGGAAGGTTCTATGGAAGGTTTCGATCCTCCTTTCGGGTATCTCGATCTCCTTTTCGAGTGCGAGCTGTTTGCAGAAATCCATCACGGGGGCCATGTTTATGTCGTTCGGGCATCTCGCCCCGCAGGTCTCACAGCCTGTGCAGATCCAGATCATCGATGAGGAGAGAGCCTCGTCCGTTTTGCCCAGTTGTAAGAGTCTGACGATCTGGCTGACGGTATAGTCGGCCGAGTCGGCCACGGGACACCCGGATGAGCATTTGCCGCACTGGAAACAGAGCGTCAGGTCCTGTCCTGTTCCCTCATATATACGTCTGAGGATATCCTCCATCTTTCGATTCTCCCTGAAAGCTTAGGCCTGTTGTAGATTATACCAGATCGAATGCGTATATGTCATCCTCGCGGGACTTTCCATGGCTAATTGTCCGCCGTCCACAGC
>CAZHVH010000014.1:0-21323 GCA_964535855.1 uncultured bacterium | reverse complement strand
TGCCGTTATTCGCTAAGGCGCTCGGAGCCACCGCGTCGACGGTGGGTCTCATCGCCGCAGCTTCTACGGTAGTGGGGATCGTGGCGAGCATTCCCGCCGGGGCGCTTTCGGACGTGTTGGGAAGGAGAAAGGTTATACTGTTTGCCACCTTCATCTTCGCCTCCGCTCCGTTTCTGTATCTCCCCGTCACAGGGGCGTGGCAGTTGGTGCTGGTGCGGGTCTACCACGGCTTTGCAACCGCTATCTTCGGCCCGGTCGCCCTTGCCTTAGTCGCCGATCTATATGTAGCGCAGCGCGGCGAGAAGATGGGATGGTATTCGTCGGCGACATTGGTGGGGCGTTCCGCCGCACCGTTCATTGGCGGGTTCCTCCTCAGCCTGTTCGCCGCTTCAGCGATATGGCATTACCGTGTCGTGTATCTCGTCTGCGGTATAGCAGGCGTGTTAGCCTTTTTGATCGCCTTCCGGTTGCCCATCCAGAGCAAATCCGAATCGACGGATGAAACCCCCTCCGGGACGAAGGAACGTCTCAGCGAGATGTTGTCGGGGCTTTCGATGGTGATTCGGCACAGGGGAATTCTGTTCACCGGCGTCGCCGAGGCGGCACAGCTTTTCGGCTATGGCGCCTATGAGGTGTTCCTGCCCCTCTACGCTAAATCCATCGGCATGAGCTCCTCGCTGATCGGGATCCTATTGGGGGCGAAGGTGTTGACGCTTACCTTCACCAAACCTCTGATGGGGCGTGTTTCCGATCGATATGGGCGGCGCGGCCAGATCATGATGGGATTGATAGCGGGCGCTTTGGGGTTGGGGTTGATTCCGTTTTTCCGTTCGTTCTGGGTGTTACTTCTGCTCAGCCTGCTTTTGGGATTAAGCATGGCGGCTGTGACTGCCTCGACGGCAGCTCTCGTTTCAGATCTGGCCACCGGAGCCTACGGTTCTGCGTTGGGGGTCATGAGCACCATCATGGATGTCGGGCATGCCTCAGGACCGATCGCCACGGGATATCTCATCAGAGCGAGGGGATATCGAGGAGGATATCCCATAGTCGGCTGTGTGCTGTTGCTGGTGGCTCTGCTGTTCCCCCTGATGGTGCCAAAGCCCAAAAGGGCCGAAGACGACAGGGCTATTTTGCGTGATACGCGGCCTGGCGCGCACGTCGAAAAGCGATCATGAGATCGTCTTCAAGGCTATGATCGTGATGGATGCGCTATATGCCGAATTGAAGACGCAGATGGAGATGTCGGGCTCATCGGAGTAAATACGGTGACGCGAAAGGGCATGATCACCACAGTAGCCGGTAACGGCATTGAGGGTTATAGCGGCGATGGCGGACCGGCGACCGATGCACAACTGAACGGCCCTCGCGATGTGGAGATAGGAACGGATGGTGCCATTTACATCGCCGATACCATGAATCACCGCATACGAAAGGTGAATCCCGAAGGGGTTATCATCACCGTGGTGGGAAATGGCATCGCAGGTTACAGCGGCGATGGCGGACCGGCGACCGATGCACAACTGAACGGCCCTCGCGATGTGGAGATAGGAACGGATGGTGCCATTTACATCGCCGATACCATGAATCACCGCATACGAAAGGTGAATCCCGAAGGGGTTATCACCACCCTGGCGGGAAGCGGCATAGCGGGTTATAGCGGAGATGGTGGACCGGCGATCGAAGCTCAATTATCCTGGCCTCAGGATGTGGCTATAGGAATGGACGGCAGCCTCTATATCGCCGACACGGGCAACCATCGTGTCCGGAAGGTAACCCCTGATGGACCTATCATCACCGTGGCGGGAACCGGCGTGCTCGGCTACAGCGGAGATGGTGGGCCAGCCACCGACGCTCAACTGGCACGCCCCCGCGGTGTGTTCGTGGACGCGGACGGTTATATATACATCGGCGACACTGAAAACCACCGTATACGGAAGGTCTCGCCGGACGGCATAATCATCACGGTGGCGGGAAACGGCACTGAAGGTTACAGCGGAGACGGAGGCACAGCTACTAACGCTCAAATAGCATGGCCTCGAGGTGTGGCCGTAGATGTGGACGGTTGCATATATATCGCCGACTGCGGCAACTCCATCATCCGAAAGGTGATGTCGGATGGCACGATCATCACCGTAGCGGGAACAGGCACTGAGGGTTACAGCGGTGATGGAGGTCCAGCCCTTAAGGCTGAGCTGGCCGACCCCCATGGCATCGCGGTGGGAGGAGATGGAAGCCTTTACATCGGCGAACCGCGCAATCACTGTATTCGGAAGGTGTGGAACATCCGCAACCATCGGTATTGTCGTCCGCGGGATGAAAAGGCCAATCACCCACATGCGGGCGGCGAGTTACAACGACGTCAAACTCCGTTTCCCGGACACTTCTACGGCCAGCGCGACGCTGGTTAAGAAGTTAAAACTCTGCATACCACTTAGGAAAGGTTTAAACGATGAAGAGGATAAGAATGACAATCCTTACGCTGCTCCTTCTGTATCCCGTCCTCAGCTTAACCCATACCTCTCCCGTTCTGTTCCGACACTTCATCCTTGACCCGAAAGGTATTGGGCATCGGGAGGTGGGGGATATAGATGGGGATGGGTTCAACGACATCATCGCCCTCAACGAGCGGAAGGAGGGCGACCTGATCGTCTGGTATCGGTATCCCCACCGGAAGAAGTTCGTCATAGCTGAGATAGGAAAGTTCAAAGATTACCGTAAGTACCGCTCCTGCGATATGGAGCTGGGCGATCTGGATGGGGACGGCGACCTGGATGTCGTGGGAAGGATCGGGAGGAACGACGACCTCCACGGGATGAATGTGTGGTTCGAAAACCCCCGTCCCCGGGATGATCCGCGGGAAGGTCCATGGAAGCGACATGATATCGGCGAAAGTCCCTACGTGAAGGATATCGAGGTGGCGGACTTCGATCGGGATGGGAAACTTGACGTTGTTCTACGCACACATGATGATCTCTATTTCTGGTTCCAAAGGGATGGAGGAGCTTGGCACAAAGTCACAGTGCGCATACGCAGGAAGGAGGGGATGGAGGTTGGCGATCTCGACCGCGACGGCGATCCGGACGTGGTTCTGGGCGGTTACTGGGTGGAGACGCCGTCCGATCCGATCAAAGGTAGGTGGGTGGTCCACAACATCGACGAGAAATGGTGGAACCAGAGGACGGGCGATTGGAGGGACAACTGTTGTAAAGTCGCTATCGCCGATGTAAACGGGGACGGACGGCTTGATGTGATTCTTTCGCACTCTGAAAAGCCAGGTTATCCCGTCTCGTGGTATGAAGCGCCGCTCGATCCGAAGAGGGGGGAATGGCGTGAGCATCCGATCGGTCAGGTGGATTACTGCCATAGCTTGAAGGCAGCGGACTTCGATGGGGACGGTGACGTGGATCTGCTTGCGGCGGAGATGCCCCGTTACACACCCCAGGACGCGCCGGTGGTGATCTTCTTCAACCGGAACAAGGGATTAAAATGGGAGGAAGAGGTGCTCGCTCGAACCGGCAGTTACAGCGCTCAGATAGGTGATATCGGGAACGATGGGGATCCGGACATCATCGGCCTCCGCAACTTCGACCGCCCGCCGATCGAGATATGGGAGAATTTGAGGGTAAATAGGGAGGATTAACATCATGAAAAAGGCCATCTTCACGCTGATGCTTATGTCGGCGATCTGCCGGGCTGAGGTTATCTTCCTCGATAGCTTCCCTGGCGTCGTCAACGGCTCCACCACCTATGACCCGGCCACCCGAACCTGCGGCAAGGGTTCGTTCAGGGTCTATACGGAGATCGCCGACGCCGCAAACGCCTTAAAAAGCGGCGACACCCTGTACATCCGCGCCGGTGTTTACTCCCGCCCCTCGGTCGGCAATTATATCACCGTTCACGGCAACAAGGTCAACTACTGGACGGGGATTCTCGACATCACGGCAAGTGGAACTCCACATAAACACATCGTCGTCAGCGCTTACAAGGGCGAGCTCGTGGTCATTCAGGCAAAGCAAGGGGTGAATCACTACAATCCCGACCCCGCCGATACCACCTTCAAAAACTCCTCCCATTTCTATCCCAATCCCGCCATCGGCATTCACGGAGCCTATATCGACGTCATCGGATTGAAGACATACGGCCAGGTGGTGATCACAGGGCACGATATCACGCTCCAAAACTGCGATCTCGGCGGTGGAGGACCCCACATGAATCAGGGGCAGGTCATCGCGTTGAACGGCACCGGAAAATCCGGTGGCGTGTATAACGTCCTGATCCGGAATAACAGAATTCACCACAGTTGCTGGGGAGAGAGCACCGGCAACGGCGCTGCTATCATGTGCTACGACGCCAGCTTCATCGTTGAGAACAATGAATTCTACGACAATTTCGGCCCGGATATCTGCATCAAGGATACCGGCGGCCAGGAAGGGAGGAACATCGAGATCCGGTATAACTTCTTTGGCCCCACCTCAATCAACCCTTCCGGCAACTCGGGTGTAGAAGGGCACAACCAGGACGCAAAGGTAGACCACATATATATCCATCACAATATATTCTACAACAAGCGCACGGGTATCTCATTCCGTACTCCAGCGCGTTTGGCGACGGTGGCTTACAACAATACATTCGTGAACTGCGGCTATGGGAGAGGGGAAACGGGGGATATAGGCGACTGGCAGAACCCTGTAATCAACGTCTATAACAACCTTTATTATCACTCGAAGCCGAGCCAGAAGTACTACGATCTCCAGACGAAGCCATGGAGCAAGCTGAACTCAGACTACAACCTTTTCTATTCGACAACCGGAGATACGAGTTGGCGGCACCTCTATCGCGAAAGAGCCTCCAGCCTCGCTGCTTGGCGGCGTTATTCGGGGAAGGACGAGCATTCTGTGGAGAAAGATCCCGAATTTGTGAATCCATCCGGAGATAGACCGGAGGACTTCAGGAGAAAAGGCAAGCCCCAGGACGTTATAGGTAGTAAATACGGTTCGGTCTGCGGCGCTTATGTCACAGGAAATGAGGTGATAGGCAATAAAGAGCGAGGCTGGGATACCTTATCATTGCTATGGTGGGATTGACAGAAGGCGATTCATCGTGCTAAGATGGTGAGGAAGGTTTTATTAGGAAGTTGAGGGGTACTGTCAAATTAATAATGAAAAACCCCGTTGGAACCCAGTAGATATAAAGGTTCTTAGGAGGGGGGAAGTTTCATTACCTCTTCCCTGCTTATTTCCGGCGTTTCAGCCGATGGATTTGACAATACCTGTCAGTCAGCCAGAGGGAGAAAGGTGAGACTCTTACTGATACTGATTGTGATAACGATAGTAGTTACGGTTTGTCTTGCCTATGTCCAAGAGGTCAAGAACCCATTTTTGACCTCAGGCGACGTTCAGCTTCAACCGGGTGATCTGACACTGGTGACCTGGTTGAATCCTCTGTCCCACCCTTCTGTTAAGATCGTCCGGGACGGGCAGGCGAAAGCGGAAACTCAGGACGTTCCCAAGTACAAAGTCTTCGAGAGGATCATCATCAACGACAAGCCATATGAGAACAAGTTCAGAGATGTAATCCTGACAGCGGTGTTTACGTCGCCTTCGGGCAAGAAGACGACCTTCTGGGGGTTCTACGACGGGGACGGGAAAGGCGGGCAGACGGGGAACGTCTGGAAGCTCAGGTTCATGCCAGACGAGGTGGGAACGTGGAAGTACACCTATTCATGGTCAGATGGAACGGCAGGAGGGTCTGGAACCTTCCGGTGCGTCAGCGCCGGCGCGGGAAAGGGCGTCCTGAAGCCCTACGTGAAGAATCCCCGATGGGTTGCCTACAACGGCGTTGAGCCGGTTTTCCTTCGCTCCTATTACGTGGGGAAGTTGACTCACACATCGCTGGACTGGTCTATCAAGCATGTGTATCAGCCACTCATCGACCGGGGCTACAACCACATCCAGTACCTGGGGACGCTGTTCGGCTGGATGACGAATAAGTTCGAGGACGCTCCGGACCCTGCCATAACACATGGGACAGGTCATGGGTCTAAGCAAAACCTGGATGCCTGGAAGCTGGTGGAGTCCCATTTTATGTGGCTAAACGACCGCAACATAGCTGTCCACCACTGGACCGGTCTGGCTAATGCTTATGCTTATCGTCACGGCGGTATTGACTGGAGATGGCAGGATATGTCGCCGGCGGAAAGGGAAATACATATTCGTTATATCATGTCGCGACTTGCGCCGCTGGCGAACCAGGCAGGCTGGGGTTTTTGGTTTGAGACGGGGGCTCCGGCGGATTTCATGAAGCTCGTTGCCAAGTACGATCCGTGGGACCACCTCCGGGGTCACCAAGGCCATTACAATGACCTCAATGACTCGAGGCGCTCCGTTCGACCCGAAGAAACGTGGGTCAATGTTTCTTTCCCGGGGAAATACTCCCGAGATTCGGCCGTTGTCCATAAGCTGATCAAGGACTACTACGAGAAGGAGATTGGCAACGATTATACACCGCTGGTTCTCAACGAGAGCGGTCTCTGGGCTGTGAAGGGTGTGGCCCAGCAGGCCGATAAGTTGCGCCGAGCCGCCTGGGGCGTGACTACCGCGAACGCGTATTTTGTATGGAGGTGGGTGACCAGCGGCAGCCGCTCTGCACCGGCACAGGCGGCTTCCCAGATGTTCGCAACCCCGGCGGCAAAGTACATGGAGGTGCTCTATGATGTGATGTCCAATGAGGTGGAATTCGGCGAAATGCGTTCGCACGACGAGTTGCTGATAGACGCTCCGGAGACCACCTTCTGCCTGGCGGAGATCGGGCGGCAGTACTTGGTCTACGATGAAGAGGGAGGCTCGTTTAGCCTTAAGGTGGCGAGGCAAACGTACGATGCGACATGGATAGACACGAAGACGGGGAAGAAGACGTATGCCGGCACAGTTAAGGGCACGGGATCGGCGATGAAGTTCACGACGCCGGATACCAACACAGACTGGGTGCTCGTCTTGAGAGCCCGACAGTAGATGTGGCTGCCGGATAGGACGAGGGCAACACCCAGCCTTGTCACACCTGATGACGAGCTCAGGGGAAGAGTGAGGGGAAACCAGCGGTGAACCGACGGGAATTCCTAAGGAAAATGGGAGGTTTGACCATGATGACGGCGACAGGATTGACATCCGGCCCGATCGCCTCAAAGAACACGCAACGCCCACGGCAAGCCTCAACGTCCTCCGACCACATCCAGCCCTACACGAAAAACCCGCGCTACTGGCAATACAAAGGCAAACCCGTGATGCTGCTGGGCGGCAGCAAAACGGATCATATCTTCCTGCTCGACGATCTCAAGGAACACCTCGATGAGATCGCCGCCGTAGGCGGCAACTACGTGCGTAACACGATGAGCCAGCGCGAGGCGAAGGAACTCAAGCCGCACAAGCTGCTCCCGAACGGCAAGTTTGACCTCAACCGGTGGAACCAAGAGTATTGGCGTCGTTTCGCAAACATGCTGAAGTGGACCGCCGAGCGGGACATCATCGTGCAGATCGAAGTATGGGATCGGTTCGATTATTCGAGGGAAAACTGGGAGACCAGCCCTTGGAACCCGAAGAACAACGTGAACTACACCTACGAAGAAACGGGCTTTGCTCGCGAGTATCCTCTGCATCCTTCGCGGGATCGGCAACCGTTCTTTCATACGATCGAAGGCATGCCGCTGTATAGCAGGAAGCTCGATCTGGTTCGGAAATACCAGGAGGCATTCGTCGCCAAGATGCTGTCCTACACGCTGAACTACGGGCATGTCCTCTACTGCATGAACAACGAGACCTCTACCCCAGCCAGATGGGGGCAATACTGGATCGAGTTCATCAGGGCCAAAGCCGCCGAGAAGGGCGTAACGGTTTACACGACCGATATGTTCGACGATGCGTTCAAGGGCGAGCAGGCGGAACACACCGCTGTCATCTTCGACGACCCCGACCACTACACCTTTGCCGACATCTCGCAGGTGAACAGCCGGAACTACGATGAGACGCACTGGGAGAGGCTGCTCTGGCTTCTGCGTCAGATCAACAGACATCCGCGTCCCACAAATCACACCAAGATTTACGGCAGCGGGTATAAGACCTTCGGGACAGGGGGTCCTGAGGATGGAGTCGAGCGATTCTGGCGAAACCTCCTGGGGGGCTCAGCGGCCGTTCGCTTTCACCGTCCGGACAGCGGCAACGGGCTCAACGATTACGCTAAGGCAAGCATCAAGGCCGCGCGGATCCTGGAGAGCCTGATCAAGTTTTGGGACATCGCGCCGCACATGGAGTTGCTTTCGCATCGGGAGGGGAACGAGGCCTACCTGGCAGCAAAGCCGGGGGAATACTACGTGCTCTACTTCACAAACGGCGGGTCCGTCGATCTTGATCTGTCCAACGCGTCGGGCACCTTTAAGGTGACCTGGATCAGCGTATCCATGGGCATAACCGTTCGGACGTCGGCCGCCGGAGGGTATCGCTTGATGGATAGGACGATTAAGGGTGGCAAGGTCGTGACGCTCTCAGCGCCATACAAGGGCGGATGGGTCGCCGCGATCGTGAGGAGGAAATGAACTTCACTCTAAATCGGCTCGGTAAAACCAACCGCAAGGGGGGTAGGTAAAAATGAAATGGGTGACCCGTGAGAGGCCCAAGACGGACAGGATCGCCTGTCCATGGCTCATCAAGAAGTTCATCGACCCGGACGCCGAGATCTTCTACGTGCCTCGCGATAAGGTACTGGAGGTGGCGGAACGGGAGGGGGCGATCTCCTTCGATGCCCCCGGTGCCAAGTACACCCACCGTGACGGCAAGTGCACCTTTGAGGTGCTCATCGAGGAGTACAACCTCAAGGACCCGGCTTTGCTTGAGCTGGCGAAGATCGTCCACGGCGCTGATGTTCGCGATGGGAGGACAACACCTCAGTCGCCTGGGCTGAGGGCGATAGGAGAGGGGTTCCTCCACGTCATCGAGGATGACTACGAGAACCTCCGCATCCAGTCCTACATCTACGACGCACTATATGCGTGGTGTCAGGAGAAATTGAGGAAATCCGATTAAGAGGTGATCCCCTGCGCTCAGCCTTCAGTCACGATAACGGCTGAAAGCTGAGCGACCGATAACCGCCATGGGTAATCGTCAATAGCATTAGGCATGATAGCTTTAATCTGCAACATGGCCTTCGGAGACGCGGACTTCCGATGATCAGAGCCGATGGAACCATCGGCGATGAGATGACACTCACCTCGGTTCCAATCGTAGAGGTTAAACCTTTAAAGGGGTTGCCCGTCATCTGGGGTGAAGTTAAATCGGGCAGGCGGTGATCGGATGAAGAAGGGAAGATGGACGATGATCTTCTCGGCAATCCTCTTTGTTTTCCCCTCCATCTCCCATTCAAGTGACCTGATGCCCTATACCCCTGACAAGCACACCGTTCTCCTGCTTCACTGCGATGGGCGATCGATCGATTGCTCACCGTTTCATCTCCCCGTGGAAGCTTCAGGTGTGAAATGGGCTGAGAACGGCGTGATGGGCAAGGCGATGCGCTGTGACGGAAGTGGAGGGGTAACCGTAGGGCTGAGACGGACTATCGACCTGAGTGGGGGATTCACGTTGGAGGCGTGGCTAAATCTGGAGCGCCCTCCTGAGAACACCCGATACCTGATCGTCGAGCGTAAGGGTTCCTTTTCGTGGTGGATGAATGTCTACCCCGATGGGAACGCCAAGGTGGTTTTCACGATCCTCACCGATCGGGGACGGGGAAGACTTAAAACAGTCGGAATCGTACCGTACAGGACATGGGTTCACATAGCCTGTCGATATGATCCCTCGGCTGATGTTGGGCAGATGAGGATCTTCATAAACGGCACCCCCGCGGAGAAACTGACCGATTTTCAGGAGAGGGAGACCCCCGAAGGACGGCTCTTGAAAGGCGATGAGGTGCTCCTCATCGGGAGGGGGTTGGTCGGGGAGATCGATGAGGTGAGGATATCGACCGTGCCGCGTCGGATCGGGGATATTCATGGAACCTGGTTGAGCGGCAGGGTGGGCGATTATAGGGCGATCAAGCCCGAGATCACCTTTCCCCAACCGCCGAGAACATGGGATGATAGACGCGTTTGGATCAAATCGGTCAAAGCGGTTCCAACGTTCAACTCCATCGGGCTGTATGTCAGCTATCAGGGCGACGTTAACCTCAACTCCAGATGCGAGGTTCGATACCGAGCCAGGGATGAGAGGAAGTGGAGGAGGGGATTGGATCTGATCCGCTGTCCTGATGACAGTGAGTTTCGAGGTAGTCTGTTGATCCTGAAGCCAGGGACGGCCTATGAGATCAAGATCGTCCCTATCGATCCGGATCTGAGCGGTGAGTATCCCGAACCGATCGAGTTGAGAGAACGCACCTGGGATGAGGAGGTGCCGATTGGGCGAGTTGAGAGGTTACGCCCAGGGCTTATAGATGAACCTCTGATCATCACCGACCGAGGCAAGCCGGACGGTTGGATACTTTACACCCCGCCCGAAGGCAAGGAAAGCGTGATAGATGTGGGGACTCGGGCGCCCGAAGCGATACTCATCCGCGACGCCGCTTACGTCATAGTCCGAAACCTGATGATTCGAGGGGGGACCAAACATGGGATAAACATCGTAAGCTCGCATCACATATGGGTTCAACGGTGCGATATAAGCGGATGGGGGGAGATCGGCAAACCGGGGCCGGACGGACGAATGGTGGACGGGACCGGTCGGGTTATCAACTTACAGGCCGGTGTGAGGGTCGGTCCGGAATGCAGCCAGGTGTCGGTGGAGCACAACTTCATTCATTCACCCCGTGGATCGGCCAACTCGTGGGCGCTAGGACATCCCGCCGGCCCCCAAGGGGTCATCCTCTGGGAGACGGGCGGCAACAACGTCGTGCGTTACAACGATATCATCGGATGTGAAGGGCACAGATGGAACGACGGGATCGAGAGCGTCGCGAACGGCTCCGTGTTGGGCGGACCATATCGGGATACCGACATCTACGGAAACATCATAATGTTCGCCAACGACGATGGGATCGAGCTGGACGGCGGCCAGATAAACGTCCGCTGCTGGCACAACCGGATCGAATGGACGCTCTGCGGGATAAGCTGCGCCCCCTGTATCAAGGGCCCCAGTTACGTCTTCCGCAACCTGATAGCCAACCTCGGTGATGAACGGGGGATGACTGTGGCAGCTTTCAAGATGGGGGGAGGTCATAGGCTCTCGCCAGGGCTTAATCTCATACTGCACAACACCGTCTACGGGCGCGTCCGGGGGCTGTGTAGCGTCGGATATGGGGGAGATAGCGGATACCACGCCATATCGCGCAACAACCTCTTCGCCGGGCCGAAATCATATGTCGATATCCTCGACAAATCCGATCCACCGGTCAGCGATTTCGATTACGACTTGTTGGGTAGAGGCGGATTGAAAGCGCCCCAGGGAGGCGAGGAGCACGACATCACCGATCCTCCCATCCTCAAAGGTGAGGAGATAGGGGATTATCGTCTGGCGCCCGGATCGCCCGGATGGGACGCCGGGCTCCTTCTGCCCGGTGTGAACGACGATTTCATCGGTAAGGGACCTGATATGGGAGCGTTTGAAGGCGATTCGCCCCGGTTCTTCCCACCGAGACCTGACGGGATGGGGATCTGGCCGCCGAGGGTATTTACGAGGGCTGTCAGAGGCGAAAGGAGACGAATTGACATCGAACTGATCATACCTTCCTCCGCCGGGAGGTGGTGGAAGGCGATATCGAACGCCCCTTGGCTGCGATGCGAGCCCGAAATGGGTGAATCCAGAGGAGTCCCTCAGAAGGTCTCCTTGATCCTTCGGATAAACGGCGAGTCCAAGCCGGGGTTGAAGAGAGGTGCCGTCACGTTCCGCACCGACCTGGGCTACAATCGGACGATCCCCGTCGAGGTGAAGCTCTACCTTAAACCGATCGTCATCGATCTCGAAGCGGAAGATGGGAAACTGGAGGGAGGGATGGTCAAGGCGAAGGACCTCGACGCTTCGGGAGGATTCTACATCTGTCAGTCCCCCGATGGACCCAAGGGTAAAGCCATCTATACGTTCAAGGTTCCCAAAAGGGGAGTCTACTACGTCGTGGCCCGGTGTTACGTGCCCGAGCCGAGGGGAATTCACGATTCGTTCTACTTCTCGATGGACGGTGAGGGGATGAGTATATGGGATGTCCAGGTGGGACCAGAGTGGGAATGGACGGTCCTGGGCGAGCGAGGAGGAAGATCACCTTGTCCCTTCAATTTATCGGCGGGACGTCATATCTTCAAGCTGATCGGGCGCGAGCCCGAAACGCGCATCGATCGACTGGTCATCACCACCAATCCCTATCCCGAACCGCCTGAGCTGATAACCGAAAGCGTAAATGAAAAAAGGGGGGATAAAAGGCCGTGAGTATCGGATCACCGATGTATGAACTCGAACTCCATAGACGTTAAGGTAAAGACGCCGCTTTGACCTGCCCCCATAAGCGATTGAATCCAGAGATCAGGTGTGTTAAACTTTAACCGAATTCACCGGAAGGAGGAACGGAATGAGGCTCGGTATCGTCACGTATAACATAGCAAAGGATTGGGATCTGGAGACGATCTTGAAGGTCTGTCAGACCGTTGGGCTTGAAGGGGTGGAGCTGAGGACCACCCACGCCCACGGCGTCGAGGTGACGTTATCCCCTGAGGAACGGCGAAAGGTCAAGGAGATGTTCGAAGATTCGCCGGTCGACCTGGCAGGGCTGGGCAGCGCATTCGAATATCATTCGCCTGATCCGGATGAGCTGAAACGGAACATCGAGGGGACGAAGGAATATGTCAAGCTCGCAGCCGATGTTGGGGCGCCGGGCGTGAAGGTCAGGCCGAACAACCTCCCCGATGGTGTGCCAATCGAAAAAACTCTCGAGCAAATTGGCTTAGCCTTGAGAGAGGTGGGGGAATTCGCCGCCGATTACGGCGTTCAGATAAGGCTTGAGGTCCACGGCAGGGGCACATCCCATGTCCCTTACATACGAAGGATAATCGACGTGGCGGATCACGATAACGTGCTTGTCTGCTGGAACTCAAACAGAACCGATATCGCCGAGGATGGAACTATAAAGCCGAACTTCGATCTGGTAAAGGGTAAGATCGGTCTGGTGCATATAAATGAGCTTTATACCGATTACCCGTGGAAGGAACTGTTCAAGCTGCTCAAAGAGTCAGGATATCAGGGATTTACCTTGGCGGAGATACCGGGATGCCCGGATGTGGATAGCGCTATCAGGCTGCTGAGGTATTATAAAGCCCTATGGCAGGAGCTTCAGGAATAAAAATAGAGAGAGGAGCCAGGAGTTGGCTCCTCTCTCCTCGTTCCTAATCGATCATTCGTTGGGATATATGGCCACGTAGAAGGTGTGTTCTCCCCTCTGAATCCAGAGAAGCACCCCTTCCTTGGGATTGCTCTTCTCCAGTATTCTCCTGTAATCTCTGATCGAGCTAACCTCCCGGTTGTTCATCTCCCTTATGACGTCCCCGCGTCGGATTCCCTTCTCGGCGGCGGGGCCCTTAGGATCGACGTCGACCACTATAACCCCTTTGAGGTTCTCGTCGTATCCGAATTTCTTAGCGAGATCGGGTGTGAGAGTCTGAACGGTGATTCCGAGCCAACTCGTCTTCTCAGTTCTAGCTGCCAGTTCCCTCTCAGATGGCCTCTTACCTACCCTGACCTCGATGATCCCATGCTTTTTACCTCGAACGATCTCCAGTTTAACCTTGGTGCCCGGCTCTGTGGAGATAACCATCATCTGAAGATGTGAGGGACTCTCCACCTTCTTACCGTCATACCTTAGGATGAGATCCCCTACCTTCAATCCGGCCTTCTCGGCTGGTGAATCCTCGTACACCTTGGATATCAGAACTCCTATGGGTTCTTCGATGCCGAATTTCTTCGCGAGATCGGCATCTACCATTTGGATCTCAACCCCGAGATATCCCCTGACCACCTCGCCCTTTTCGATAATCATGTTCATGACATGTTTTGCGAGGTTGATCGGGATGGCGAAACCTATCCCTTGATACCCCCCGCTGCTGGTATATATGGCCGTGTTTATGCCTATAAGCTCACCTTTCAAATTGACTAAAGCACCGCCGCTGTTGCCGGGGTTGATGGCAGCATCAGTTTGGATGAAATTGCCGATCTTTGTCAAACCTTCTCGCGCTTTAGCGCTGACTATCCCTGCCGTGATCGTGAATCCAAGTCCGAAGGGATTTCCTATGGCGAGGACCCATTCTCCCTCCTGTACCTTATCCGAATCGCCCATCTTGATGACGGGCAGGTCTTTGGCGTTTATCTTGAGGACTGCCACGTCGGTTTCGGGGTCAGTTCCCACCACCTTCGCCTTGAATTTGCGATTGTCCAGCAGCGAGACCCATATCTTATCTGCGTCTTTGATGACGTGGTTGTTGGTCAGGATATACCCATCCTCCGAGACGATCACGCCCGAACCGAGGCTCTTCTGGATGAGCTCCTGTTCCCTTCTCGGCACCTGTGGTGCCCACTCTTCGAAGAAATCTCTGAAGAACTCATCGAAGAAGGTGAAGGGAGCATAAGGAATCCGGACCACCTTCTCAGTCCTTATATTTACCACGGAGGGCTTGACCATATGTGCTACCTTGACGAAGATCCGATTGGCCTCCCACAACGTCTGCTGCTCCTTCTCACTTAGCTGCGCCCATGCGATTGGGCCGATCAGCATGATGAGAATCAGCCCTACAATCCATGTCGTCGATCTGTTCCGGACCATTTCAACCTACCTCCTCGCTTAAATCTCCGATATCAACATCAACTTCTATTTACGAACTTCACGCTCAACCGGTTGACCACCCCTTTAGAATACGCTTATATTATCGCTAAGTGTAGCGGAGATCCGAGAGGTCAGAAGTGCTTATTTCTCAGAGTTGGAAGGAGACAGGAAACAGGAGGCAGGAGACAGGGGAAAATCTATATTCCTGTCTCCTGTTCCCTGCCTCCTGTCTCCTTTATACCTCAACTTCAATCGGTATCTCCTTAGGTTTAGCCTGCTCCTTCTTAGGCAGGGTCAGCTCCAGCACACCATCGACCAACTTGGCCTTTATACCGCTCGTATCTATCTCATCTGAGAGGGTAAATACCCTATGATAATCCCCCTCTCTGGGGCACTCGTTCAGGAGGAATTTCCCCTCCTCATCTCCCTTGAGATGCCCGATTATCTCAAGATCGTTGCCTTCGACTCTAATCTCCACATCCTCCTTTTTGACGCCGGGCATCTCAGCCCACAGTAGTATTCTGTCATCGGTCTCGCAGATATCGACCGGAGTATAAAGCCTTCTTTCGGCCATTTCCCTCACCCCCTTTTCTCATTCGGTTTCAACGGTGATCTGCCTGGGTCTAGCCGATTCGGCCTTCGGAAGGGTCACAGTAAGTATCCCCTCCTGATACCTCGCTTTGACCCCCTCGGCGTTTACTTCGGTCGGAAATTCCACCACCTTGTGAAATCTGCCGAAATTCCTCTCGCGCCTGTAGAAGTTTCCGTCCTTGACCTCAGGTTCCTTCTTCTCACCCTGAATCGTCAAGGTATCGCCCATGACGCTGAGGTTGATGTCCTCTCTCTTAACGCCCGGCATCCAGGCCTTGACCACATAGGTTTCACCGGTATCACACACGTTCACCGGGGGATATGTCACCTCACTTCTCCCCGCAAAATTCTCGAAAAGCCTGTTCACAGCTCTCTGAAGCGCCTCTATCTCGGCAAACGGATCCCACCAGCTTGCAAATCTCATCCCTCATCCCTCCTTTCGAAGTTTTCTGGCTCACCTGACATCCGCATTCAAGTTTAGTGCAAACTGTGTGCCATTTGCTTCAGAACGGGCTATATACCGCTTGACGGTGTTTCTCCGATTCTTCACCGATGTCGGATGCCCGGTCATTATGGCATATCTGCCATTTTGACATCATCTGCCCCATATGGCCTCAGCGAACCTCTCCAGATCGGAGTAGTTATGCCTCCACGTCGTATACATCACGCCGATCACGCTCTCGCCTACCCCTAACCTCTCGGCATCCTTAAGCCATTGCGGGGTGTAGAGATGTGGGGAATCGTAGTATCCGGCCAGGATCTGTTTGTGCCCTCGTCGGGCGAACCAGGGGAGGTTCTTCTCGCGCACCTTGAAATACCAGTTAACTATGATCACGTCTTTCGTCAGACCCTCCCATGATCCGGAGAGGTCTCCGTTGACGAGATAATAGTTATCATGGGCATTGTGATAGGGATCGAACATATCGGACCAGACGAAGATGAGTGCCTTCGGGTTGACCTTATGGATGATCTCTATACATCTCCTGACGTTATCAGCCAATAGTTTCCCTGGGGTCATTTTCCTCGAAAGGCAGAGCTCACACCAGTTAGCTACCCTTAGCTCATCGTGGCTCATCATGAACCCCTTGGGATGAAACAGCTTATTTACCCTTTTTACCTGATCTTCAAGCAGATCGTACACCTCCGGCTCGCTCAGACATACTGCTACCTGCCCGCCGTATATGATAACCGGATGATAGAAACTCACCAGCAGTTTCTGCCCCTCCCTTATTCTGGAGTTCGGGGTGAGTTTGATCTTAGGCGGGGTGTGATAAACCTCGAAATCGCCCGGCCAAGGCACCACCCCAAGTCTTTTGTCCTTGACCGGCTCGAAATCCCGTCCCTCCTCATAGACGGTTCCGTCCTCCCCCCTGACGGTCAGCGGACACCCTTTACGTCTCAGTACATTTACCAGGCCTATCTCCTCTAGCTTCACGTCATCCCACCAGAGTCTCCCACCTTTACCACCCCAGACGCCGATGTAGATGCGGACTTTGCTGTTATCGAGGCTGTTAAAGACGATATGATGCTCCCTCCACTCCTGCGTGGGTTTTACGTTCAGATCGGTATAGCTGAGCGGATGGCCTTTAGGATCGAGCACGAGGATCCTCACCTTGTCGGGAGTTTCAAATTCCTCGGACCTTATCCACGCCGATATGTGGTAATATCTGAAAGGTTTGACCTTAACCTCCTGGCTGAGCCTGCAGTGACCGTGACGGGGATCGACCTCGCCGATATGCTCCATCCTGAGCGAGATATATCCGCCATGCACGATCGACCTATCTGCGAAGGTGCTCCTGCCGATGCCATCCTGGAAGGCCCATCCTGGGAACCTATCTCCGTCAACCCTCTCGAAATCGCCGTTATCGAGCCTTGCATGGGGGTCTGGCAGGATATCCGCTGATCCTCCCTTGACAAGGAAGGGGGCATCGCGCACGGGAAGCCCCTCGGCTAGGTTAGGGTTATGGGCCAGCAGGCCGTTCGAATATCCGATCGGCATGACGGCTGGGATGATATCGAGCTTCAGTTCCTCCGCTTTACGCTTCAGCCTTTCAGCGTTTTGAAAGTATCTTTTGGGCATCCTGTCGAGTATGTTGAATTTATAATCAGCCAGCAGAATGCCGTTATATCCCGCCCTAGCAGCCCTCTCCATTATCTTGATCGCCTCATCGACGTTCTCCCCGACGAGCAGGTTCGTGCTGAGATAGAGCCATCTGTAGGTTAGCTCCTTCCCCTGGGCATAAGCCAACCCACAAAGGATCAAAAGGAGGAGAAAAGGGATTGATCTTCTCATTACCCACCTCCGAAGGAGTTGTTCGGTATCTGCCCTATGATATCATAAATGGCAGGGCGTTGCCATATAGCTGGATTCATCGCTCTTATCTGAAGGTTGAATCGATAAAGGTCGTTTTGGTAAAATCTAAGCGGATTCATCTCAGTTGACCGGGCGAGAGGAATACGGGTATAATTTCGACGGGAAAGATCAAAGGAGGATTGACATGGGGATGACGATAACCGAGAAGATCCTGGCAGCTCACGCTGGAGTTGAACACGTCGAGCCGGGGCAGCTGATAAAGGCTAAGCTTGATATCGTGTTGGGGAACGACATCACAGCGCCGCTGGCGATAGAACAGTTCTATAGGGCGGGCGCCAAAAGGGTTTTCGATCCCGAAAAGGTCGTCCTCGTCCCGGATCACTCCACCCCTAACAAAGACATTAAATCGGCTGAGTTGGCCAAGATGATCAGGGATTTCGCCAGGGAGCAGGGGCTCAAGTATTATTTCGAGGTAGGCAGGATGGGCATCGAGCACGCTCTGCTTCCCGAACAGGGGATAGTCGTTCCAGGGGATGCCGTCATCGGGGCTGACTCTCACACCTGCACCTACGGAGCGCTGGGAGCTTTTGCGACCGGGGTGGGAAGTACGGATCTGGCTGCGGCGATGATCACCGGAGAGGCATGGTTTAAGGTCCCTGAATCCATGAAGTTCATATACTACGGTAAGATGGGCAAATGGGTGACGGGTAAGGATCTGATCCTCTATACCATCGGCGATATAGGCGTCGACGGTGCCCTTTACAGGGCTATGGAGCTCACCGGAGAGGCGATCGAAAATCTGTCGATGGACGGGCGACTGACGATGTGCAACATGGCGATCGAAGCGGGCGGCAAAAACGGCATAATAGCTCCCGATGAGACGACGATCGGATATGTGAAGGAGAGGGCCAAACGGCCTTACAGGATTTACCGGAGCGACGATGATGCCCGCTATGTAGAGGTCAGGGAGTACGATGTGAGCAAGATCGAACCTCAGGTTGCCTTTCCCTTCAAGCCCGAGAACACAAAACCCATAAGCGAGGTGGGAAACATATCCATAGATCAGGCCGTGATCGGTTCGTGCACCAACGGGAGACTGGAGGATCTCAGATTAGCCGCCCACGTTCTAAAGGGGCGTAAGGTCCATCCATATGTCAGGTTGATCGTCATCCCCGCCACACAGCAGATATACATGCAAGCCCTCCGGGAGGGGTTGGTGGAGATCTTCATCGAGGCCGGAGGGGCGGTGAGCACGCCGACATGTGGCCCCTGCCTTGGCGGACACATGGGCGTTTTGGCCAAAGGGGAAAGGGCGATATCCACCACTAACAGGAACTTCCGCGGCAGAATGGGACATCCCGAAAGCGAGGTGTATCTGGCCAACCCGGCGATCGCAGCCGCATCGGCCGTACTGGGCAGAATCGGATCGCCGGATGAGTTGGACTGAACTGGAGGTGAGATGTGAAGTTCAAAGGTAAGGCTTGGAAGTTCGGCGATGACGTCAACACCGATGAGATCATCCCGGCGAGATACCTGAACACCACCGATCCGAAGGAGCTGGCGGCACATTGTATGGAGGATTCGGATAAGCCTGATTTCGCACGGCAGGTTCAGCCGGGGGATATCATCGTGGCCGGCAAGAACTTCGGCTGTGGCTCCTCGCGCGAACATGCCCCTATATCCATAAAGGCCGCCGGGATATCATGCGTCATCGCTCGCTCTTTCGCCAGGATCTTCTTCCGCAACGCCATAAACATCGGACTTCCGATCCTCGAAAGCCCCCAAGCGGCGGAGAGGATAGAGGATGGGGATGAGGTGGAGGTGGATCTGGCGAAAGGGGAGATAAAGAACCTGACAAAGGGGGAGAGGTATGGAGCCGCTCCGTTTCCCGATTTCATGCAGGATATCATCCGCGCCGGCGGGCTGATGAACTACGTCGCCGGGCAGATCAGATCGGGGTGAAAGATGCGTATCAGACAGATCCATCCCTGGGATGTCTCGCCCCAGGAGGCGATGAGGATACAGAATAGGCTTAAAGGACAGGTGATCGCCAGGGATGAGTTCGATCCCAAATCCATCAGGATGGTTGGCGGGGTAGACATCGGGTTCAGGAAGGATGTGGCCAAGGCGGCGATCGTCATCCTGGAGTTCCCCTCGATGGAGATCGTGGATTATCTGGTGGAGGAGAAACAGATCTCCTTCCCCTATATCCCCGGATTGCTCTCCTTCAGGGAAACCCCGCCGCTGATGGCAGCCTTCGAGAAGCTGAAAACCGAGCCGGATGTGATAATCGTCGACGGCCAGGGGATAGCCCACCCTCGCAGGTTTGGGATAGCATCTCATCTGGGGTTGATCCTGGATAAACCTACGGTGGGCTGTGCTAAATCCAGGCTCTACGGCAGACACAAAGAGCCGGGGAAAAAGGCGGGATCGATCGAATACCTTTATGATCGGGATGAGATCATCGGAGCTGCCGTTCGAACCAAGGATAACGTTAGTCACGTCTATGTCTCGGTCGGGCACAAGGTGTCGCTTGAGACGGCCATCAAACTGGTGCTGGAGTGCTGTCGCGGATATCGGTTGCCCGAGCCGACGAGGCAGGCCCATCTGATCGCTGGAGGAGCCCGACCCGCTAAGAAGGGGACTCCAGGGGGAGCCGACCAGCTTACCCTCTGGTGAGCTCACCCGATCAGAAAATCCGCCGCCTTCTTGATGTCCTCGGCTGTTCTCCCTCATGGATGACGTGTTTGCCTCTGGGAATGACGAATTCCTTCGTCCCGTGATTATAAAGCGCTATGAAGACGCATTGTGAGGGAAACTTTGGGTTTTTGGCGATGCTTTCCACGGTTTGACCTGCCACCCTTGCGCCCTTGGGGATGACCACCGAGTAAATCTCAGCTTTTCCTCCTCCTATGGTCATCACCCTTTTCACCTTAGGCTTTTCGATCTCCATGATCATCTGATTGACCATCAGATCGGTCACGCGAATGATGGTCGTCACACCGGCTAGCCTGTAAGCCCTCTCATAGTCGGGGTTTCTCACTCTAACGATGATCTGGGGCACCTCAAAGCTTTTGGCCAATGATGAATGTCACTACCAGTGGGATCAAGATGATCAGGCCCAGCGTCTCCAGCAGGCTTCCGACGGAGTAAAATATGTAATTGACCCTCTGAAAGCCGTTTCTCATCTCCCCATGCTAAGGTCGGATCTTGACCGTTACAACCATCTTATCGGCATAAGGAGATCATATCTTCACCTCACAGGGCTTTTCAAAGGGGAGGAAATGAGGTAAAATAACCTCGCCCCTAACGGGAGAGGAAAATAAAGATCTTGACTGCAAAGAGGCAATATGCTACATTTTGAGAAACCTAAAAATGAAAGGAGGTCGAGGATACCGTGAAGGTTTTAACTTATATTTCCATCCTTACGCTTGTGCCCCTTGTTTTCATGCTTACCGGCGCGATGGCAGGGGCCCAGATGGTTACAGATGGCCTGGTGGCCTACTGGCCGTTGGATAAGGACACGGTAGGGGGGAAAACGGTTAAGGATGTTATCGGCGGAAACGATGGAACTATAGTGGGCGAT
>CAZHVH010000013.1:10826-21787 GCA_964535855.1 uncultured bacterium | reverse complement strand
TCGGGTATCTCAAAAAGCGGTATTACGGCAGATTGATCCTGGTGGGCAACGTCGATTGTTCACAGGTCCTCCCCTTGGGAACGCCTGAAGAGGTGGTGGAGGCGGTCAAAGGATGTATAAGGGTCGCATCTCCCGGCGGGGGACACCTCATAGGATCCTCAAGTGAGATCGTACCCGCAACCCCTCTGGAAAACATCCTCGTCTTCTACGACGCCATAAAGCGATACGGCAGATATCCCATACGCTTATAAGCTTCACTTATATCCACCTAAGCGTGATAAAAAGCGATCAGCCGGGTTATTCAGAGATGGTCATTTGCAGTCATTGTAATGACAGCGTAGCTGAATAACTCGATGACTATAAATGACCGTACATTATGAGCGATAATATCAGCGGATACCCGGATATCCACTTCGGCAGGATCCCTCGGACGCTTTGGGAGTAGAGTATGTTACACGCCTTGTAGAAGTTGAGAAAATGATCGCCGAGCCTTTCAAACCATTTCACCTCATCCTGGGATAGCCAGAACGGTTCGGGAGATATCCTCCACGGGACGTTGCTTTTGGGATGGACCCACCTCTTAGCCCCTGTAAATAAGCCTCCTCTGGGCATCCTCTCGTTGATCAGGAGACAGAGCTTCCTCTCGTCCATCCAACACCTCCCCTATCGATGCCACATTGCCGTGGATGAGACCCGCCGCTATGTTCAACTCCATAAGTAGCCTTCTCAGATCAAGCCTTTTGGCCCTAGCTGCCTGTTCGATCGTCTCGTGGCTGGCATTGGCGCACAGCGGACATAGGAGTCCATGTCGCATAAAAACCCACATACATCGACGGTATTTCCTCAGAACGGCGTCCGCCGACATATCCTTGGTTATGAGCTCAATACAGAGGGGTTCCATCGTTCCCACCCTTCCTCTCATGTCTTTTAAGCCTTTCGACCTCCTCCTCCAGGCTTTGGATCCTCTCAAGCATACACTGAAGGGCTTCGGCGACAGGGTCGGGGAGCTCGTCATGGTGAAGGTCGAACCTCTCGACCCGTCTGCCGTCCTTGTAGACGACCTTGCCCGGGACGCCCACCACGACACAGTTGTCCGGCACGTCGTTCACGACGACCGATCCGGCCCCCACACGGCTGTTATCGCCTATCTTTACAGGGCCGATTATCTGGGCGTGGGCACCGATGACGACGTTATCCCCCAGAGTCGGATGTCTTTTCACCCTCTCCAGACTCTTGCCACCCAGGGTCACGCCGTGATAGAGCGTGACGTTTTCGCCGATCTCGGCCGTCTCACCGATCACCACCCCCATGCCGTGATCTATGAAGAAGCCGGGACCGATCCTCGCTCCGGGATGTATCTCTATGCCTGTGAAAAACCTGCCCATCTGGGATATGAATCGGGCTGAGAGATATCTGCCATGCCTCCAGAGCCAGTGAGCGATCCTATGGAAAAACAGCACATGAAATCCCGGGTAACACAGGACAACCTCCAGGGCGTTTCTGGCGGCCGGATCCCGTTCTAAAGCGGCTTGTATATCCCTTTTCAGCGTTTTCAGAATGCCCATCCCATCAAACCTCTCTCCCTCTCCTCTCCGATGCTCGTCATTTCGCCGTGCCCGGGATAGACGAGCGTGTCATCGGGAAGGGTGAAGAGTTTCGTCTTTATGGATCTGATCAGCTCGTCAAGCGATCCTCCTGGCAGATCGGTTCTACCTATCGATCCGCGAAAGAGGGTATCGCCTGAAAACAGAAACCCATCGCCTAAAAGACATATCCCACCGGGGGTGTGACCTGGGGTGTGAATGACCTCGAGCTTGATCTCCCCTATCTCAACTGAATCCCCCTCTTTGAGCTTCACATCGGGCTGGGGCGATGGAGGTGCTATCACTCCGAACCACAGGGATTGCTCGGGGACGCTTTTCAGAACCTCGAGGTCATCCTCATGTATCGCTATCCTCGCTCCGGTTTTACGTTTGAAAAATCCATTACAGGCTACATGATCGAAATGGCCGTGCGTGTTGATTATGAGATTCAGCTTTAATCCCTCCTTCTCTATTCGATCGAGAATTTTCTCGCTATCGGGGCCGGGATCTATCAGGATGGCCTCGCCCGTGGAATCGTCGTAGATCAGATAACAGTTGGTATAGACCGGCCCGACCACAGCCCATTCTATTCGAACGCTCACAGCCTCACCTGCTTGACAAAGGTTATGCCCGGGGCGGATCTTATCTCCCCGATCACATCCCTTGGCACCTCGCTGTCGACGTTGATGACCATAACGGCCTTACCACCTGGTTCAAACCTTCCGACGCTCATATCGGCTATGTTTATATCGTTACGCCCCAGTATGGTGCCGATCGTCCCGATGGCTCCGGGCCTATCGTCGTTATAGACCAGGAGGATGTGACCATAGGGAACGGCATTGACGTGATACTCGTCCAACAGGACGATTCGGGGATCGTGTTTCCCATATACCGTGCCTGCGACCGTGCGGACTGTGGAATCGGTCTTGACCGTGACGGAGATCAAACTGACGAAATCACGATGCTCGCCGCTTCTGGTTTCCATCACCTTGATCCCCCTCTGTTTTATGAAGAAGGGAGCGTTGACGAAGTTGACCGTCTCCTGCAGAACGGGATCGAGCAACCCCTTCTCTATCGCCACGGTCAGAGGCGTGACATCACCCTTGAAGAACTCCCCAGCGTAATCTATAGTGATCTCGGAGATATTCCCCTCTATAAGCTGGCCCTGCAGCAATCCGAGCTTTTCGGCCAGGGACATATACGGCCCAAGAAGCTTAAGCGTCTGGGGATCGATCGGCGGCATGTTGACCGCCGAGGCAACCATTTCACCTCTGAGGGCACTGAGGACCTGAGAACATACGTCCACGGCCACGTTCACCTGGGCCTCCCTTGTAGCTGCTCCGAGATGTGGCGTGACGAGCACATTATCCAGCTTTAATAGGGGATTTTCCGGCGGAGGCGGCTCGGTCTCGAACACGTCCAGAGCGGCTCCTGCCACTTTACCGTTTATGAGAGCGTCGTAAAGCGCCTTTTCGTCTATGATCCCGCCTCGAGCGCAGTTGATTATCCTGACCCCATCCTTCATCATCTCGAACTCCTTGTCTCCTATCATCCCTCTGGTCTCGGGGGTCAGGGGCGTATGGACGGTGATATAGTCCGATTCCCTCAACAACCTGTCGAGCGGAACGAGCTGAACTTTAAGTCTTTCGGCGCCCTCCCTCGACAGATACGGATCAAAGGCCAACACCTTCATCCCTAATCCCTGAGCCCGTTTGACCACCTCCGTCCCTATCCTTCCAAGCCCTATGACTCCCAGGGTTTTGTTGAAGACCTCCACGCCTGTGAATTTCCCTCTGTTCCACTCTCCCTTCTTGAGCGAGTGGTTGGCGAGGTGGATGTTTCTGGAGAGGGAGAGCATCATGGCGATCGTATGCTCGGCGGCGGAGATGGTGTTCGCACTGGGGGTATTGAGGACGATTATACCCTTGCGCGTCGCGGCATCCACGTCGATGTTATCCACACCGACCCCGGCTCTGCCGATAACTTTAAGCCTCGTGGCCGCCTCTATGATCTCCCTCGTCACCCTTGTTGAGCTGCGAACTATGAGGGCGTCATACTCCGGTATACGGGCCACCAGCTCCTCACGGCTGAGGTTCGTCCTAAGCTCGACCTGTATATCCGGTTCCCTCTCGAGGATCTCTATCCCCTGTTTAGCCAATGGATCGCTGATCAGAACTTTCATAGCATCCTTTCTCGTGTGAGCTTGATTTCTTCGGAGTAACTTCGCACCATGGTAAATCTACTCGATAAATATAACATCAATCTCTGGGAATTGTCAATCAGAACGGATTGTTGACGAGAGCATTTCCTTGCGCTATCCTTACAGTCGATAAGCTAAGGGAAATTTTGGAGGTCGCCATGCATCCGCGTGCCTCTGAACTGATCGAGATCTTAGATCTGAAACCGCATCCGGAGGGAGGATATTTCCGTGAGGTGTTCCGGTCATTGCATTGGGTGTATCCGGAGGACAATCGGGGAAGGCGGACGGCTATAACCACCATCTACTTCCTGCTGGTGGATGGCGGATATAGCCGCTGGCATCAGGTCAATTCAGATGAGGTGTGGCATTACTACGAGGGGGATCCACTGGAGCTGTTCTGGATCGATGAAACGATGGGGCGATGTAATCGATACCTTCTCGGCGATGTAGGAGAGGGGAAGTTCCCCGTTCAGGTCGTTCCGGCCGGATGTTGGCAGGCAGCGCGGACAACAGGGGCGTACACGCTGGTGGGATGTACAGTGGGGCCGGGATTCGAGTATGAGGATTTCACCCTGCTCTCAGAAAGAGCTGATAGGGAAGCGGAGATCCGACGGCAATTTCCGGAACTCAGCAGGTTCGTCTGAACTATCAGCCGAGGATCATCTCCCGGAACCTTTTGGTGAACTGGCAGCTTCTGGCAATGCTATTCACATCCTGCATCCGATATTGCACCACAAGCGGCCCCTTGAAGTTTATCTCCCTCAGCCCCCTAGCGAAGGATTCGAAATCGAACTCCCCCGTTCCCGGCTCGCCCCGATGGCTACCTGAGACGTGTACATCTCCCAGCTTCTCTCCCATCGCTATCGCCGCCTGATAGGGATCTGCTCTGTCGTTGAACAGGTGATAGGTGTCACAGGTGAGCTTTAGCCTGGAGTCCGTCGTCTCTATGAACTCGATCCCCTCCCGGTAGTTATCGAGGGGACATCCCTTTTCGAATTCAAGGGCGATCTTCAGACCATGTTCTTCCAGGGCCGGCAGCATCTCAGCGAGGTTTTCCCTCAACGTCTCAAGCGCATCCTCACGCGATACGTTCTCGGGCTGATTGGGCCAGATGCCGATTATCTCAGCCTTTAACTTCAAGGCGACATCCAGAACGACTTCAAAATGTCTCATCGCCTCGGATCGAAGCTTCGGATTGGTTACGATGTGATTGCCAAAACCCACCGTCGGCACGACGAGATCGTATCGTTCGGCGAGCCTAACAGCATCTTCTATCTCACTCGATGACAGCTCACCGAGGAAAGGGCGGTTTACGGGGACGTTGATCCCCTCATAACCAGCCTTTGCGACCAGATCGAATATCTCGGCCCGGCTGAATCGTCCCAACGTCCCGACATACGGGTCATAACATACAGGTAACATGGATACCTCCTCACCCTTTGTCCTTACGAACGGTTTATTATAGCGGAATAGGAGAGGGAAGTCAAACGCGCTGTGTATTGTGTCATCTCTGGAGGAAAAGATTCGGAAGACCGGATGCCTGACCGAAAACTTTCGGCTATTTACTCGATGCTCTTGACGGGGAATAGGTGGTATGTTACACTCTGAGAGGAGGCGTTTGCTAGCTTGAACGCCTCACCCTCACGGGACAAAAGGGAGGCGACAAATGGTAAAGAGGTTTATTCCAGTATTGATATCGGTCCTCCTCATCCTTCCCTTTCTGTTTGTCATCTCCGACGAGACGCCATCCCGGAAATGCGCCAGGTGCCATGGTGATTCGAAGGAGTTTAAGGAGTGGAAGCTGTCGAAGCACGCTCAAAGCCTTAAAACCCTTAAGGAAAGGGGGGTAAAGAGCCAATCCTGTTATAGATGCCATTCCACGCGGATAGAAATACCCTCAGATTGGAGCTCCGGAATGCGATACGTCATATCGGACGATCCGGTCTCCTGTTATTCATGTCACAGACATGATTCAGGCCTGCCTCATAACTTAAAGCTTTCGTATGATAAGCTCTGTGCGAGCTGTCATATTAAGAGCTGCGCCTGTCAGGGTGCTGGTGTAATTCATCAATCGCATACGGAGCTTTTCTACGGCCGAGGGGGATATGATGTGCCGAATATGCCATCGATACATCTCCAGGTGATGAGAAAGGACTGCGTGGAATGCCACATGAATAAGGTTCAGAAACCTCCTGAGGGAAGCGTTCGCAAGGTAGGGGGACACACGTTTCGATCGGGATACAAGGTGTGTTTCAAATGTCATCAGGACCCTCAGAAAAGGGCGGATAAGGCCAGAAGGGAGCTTCAAGGGCTGCTCGATGAACTGAAGGAAGCGCTGGATAAAGCGCCTTATAAGGACTCCACCGCCTGGAAGAAGGCGAAATACAACTACGACTTCGTCAAGGCGGAGAGATCGCTTGGAATGCACAACTTCAGCTATTCGAAGGCTCTTTTAAAACACTCGCTTTCCCTGATATCCCAGCTTATGTGGCGGAAGTGAGGTCAATCGAGTCGGCTTTATAGACATAACTGCCGGCGAGTTTATCATGCCATGTCTGGCACTTCCCATCCCACATCATCCAGAAGAATCCCAGCCAGAAGGGAAGGGAGGATATGGCCTTGAATATCATCTCGCGGGCGAGGGCCGTTCCGAAGGAGAGGTTTTTGAAATCCTCGTTCAGAACGACCACCCCAGCGAGCTTCTTGCCTATCGAGGCGCCGTCCCGGCTGACCAGATAAACGGTGTTCCAGATGTTAAAGGCCATCCCGAAGAGAAGGAACAGGAGATCAAAGATATCTCTGGCGGTGGATTCACCTGAACGGAGAAGGACGGCATATCCGGGGAGCATAATCAGATAGAAGATAAGGACATCTATCAGCACAGCAAGAAATCTGCGTCCGAAGCTCGCGAACTCCGGCGCCATATCCTTGGGCTCCTCAATCTTATCCAATGAGCCTTCTTGCCAGTTCAAGCGCCTCCTCCTTCGTTTTAATCCGACCGATGGCCTGTGCCTCCTCTATCGCCCGGAGGAGCTCACCTATTATCGGGCCAGGAGAGAGGTTCAACTCCCTGATGAGGTCATCCCCCGTGACGATCCTCCTGTGAGCCTTTCTCCGGGGGATCTCGACATAATAGAGATGGGCGAGCTTCCTCACGATCTCGCCCGTCATCCTCGCCTCCTCATCCGACCGTCCGGGGCCTCGGGATGCCTCCAGATCGGCCATCGAGAGCAGAACCTCGCCGATCCACTCCTCGCCGAGCCTCCTCAGGAACCTGTAAAGCGCCCTGTCGGTGGGTGGATAATCCTTCCCCAGATGCATCAGCCCCAGATGATTTTTGATCAGGAGCTCGACCAGCGACGATCCCCTCCTGCTGAGACGTAACCTCCCGCAGATCCGACGAGCCATCTCCGCTCCCAGTCTATCATGGCCGTAAAAGTGGACTCTCCCCTCTTCATCCACCGATCTGGTCTCTGGCTTTCCGATATCATGAAGCAGAACGGCCAGCTTTATAAGGGCGGATCTGCTCACCCCTCCCGTGTATTCACACTCCAGATACTCCTTAACTCTGTCCCTGAACCCCTCAAGCGGCTCTGGTATGGGATTCTCCTCGAAGACCTGATATGCCAGCAGGGTATGGCCCCACACGTCGAGGTGATGGAACTCGTTCTGCTCAACTCCCTTAGTCGGCTCGATTTCGGGTATGATCACGCCCAACAGCCCATCCTCATCCATGGCTCTCATCCACCTGTGTGAACTCGGTGAGTTGAGCAGCTTCAACAGCTCATCCCTCACCCTCTCAGAGGCCGACTCCGAGATAAGCTGCGCCTTGTTCCGGACGATCCGACGCGATTCGGGCGAGATCTCGAAATTCAGAGCGGCGGCGAACCTGTATGCCCTCAGCATCCTCAGGGGATCATCCCACACGCTTCTTTCAGAGCAGAACCTGATGATTCCATCGAGCATGTCCTGATATCCTCCCGTGGGATCGATCAGGTCGATTTGGCCGCTGGAGAGGAGACCCTCCAGCTTCACGGCGATAGCGTTCACGGTGAGATCCCGCAATGACAGGTCCTCCTCTAGAGTTGGGGCTCTGAACTGTGAGAAATCCACGATCAGATCACCTCCCACGACCACCCTGGCCGTGGGAAACTCCTCATCCAGAAGCACAAACGCCCCTCCTACCTCGACGGCGAAGTCGTGGGCGAATTTCATGGGTCTGATCGGCATCGATATGTCGAAATCGTTGATCTCCAGATCGTTTCTCCCGATCTCACGTAGGATGATATCGCGAACCGCTCCACCGACGAGATAGAGATCGATCCCGCTCCTACCGGCCATCTGGGCCAGCTTCTCCAGGACCGGCAGGGATCTCCCGATTATCGCCTTCAAATCGGAGATGACCATTCTCATCGCCGTCACGGACTTACGATCTCATAGCTTAGAAGCTGAAGGGTATTTGTGATCGTCTCACCGCCCCTCGTCTGTTCCTCGACCACCTTTATGATCCCCACATCAGGGGCCAGCCATTTACGGCTGATCGTCTCATCCAGGGTCTGTCCCATAAGCGTCCAGGAGAAGGTCTCCTTGACCTGCATGACATGCTCGAAAATGCCTGCAGGAACGGTGAGCGTGGATTCGTCCACGACCTCATACTCGGCCCTTCCCTCGCCGACGTAGTATCCCTCGGGTAGCTTCACCTTGAAGTCGGCGCTCCATGAATTTCCGGGGATAAGGGGAAGCTTGTAAAGAGGGAGCCATGGGACGAATATTATCGTATCCGGCGATCCGGGGGCAACGCTGGCAGCGTGTTGATATATAACATCCGAATGTTTGCCTAAGTAAGCGTAGGTGTTCAAACCCCGTAGGTTCGGATCGGAGCTGCTCTTCTCCATCACGAAGCTTTCCTCATCCGTGCCCTCTATCTTGATCTTATCGACTATCTTGAACGTGAGCATATTGCCGTTCCCATCCAGGTAGATCCAGGTGTTCCCGACAGCAAGCGGGTAGTAATCCCCGGGTCTCTCCCTCCAGACGATAAGCTTAAGCGATTTCGCATCGGAGTCTCTCCCATCGCTGACCTGGAGGGTGAGCTCATATACTCCCTCTCTCCTCGGCGCTCTCCACTTGACGGTCTCCCCGGAGCCCTCGATGGTTCCACCGGAGACCGACCAGATGTATTGGAGCTGATCGTTATCAGCATCGCCGGCCTTAACGGTTATCGTCATCTCGCCTCCGGGGGAGACGACTTGGGGAGAGAGATCTATCGAAAAGATCTGAGGCGGGAGGTTTTCAGCGCTTTCGCCACAGCCCCAGATCAAAACGGCTAGGATCAAACTCGACAAGATCAACGGACTGAATCTCATTCTCTCACCATCCCTCATGCCAGTCGAGTGAACTCCGACGGATCTATCGCTCCGATCGGAGTTTTACCCGTGAAGAAATCTATAAGCGCCTGAAGGGTCATCTCGCCTATCTTGAAATAGCCGTAGAAGCCCGCACCTGCCATGTGAGGTGTGATGATCACGTTCGACAGATCTCTGAAGGGACTATCGGAAGGCAGAGGCTCCGGATCGGTCACATCCAAAGCCACCGTTATCCTGCCCGATCGGCACTCCTCAAGCAGGGCATCATGATCTATGATCTTACCCCTTGCCGTATTGATCAGCACCGCTCCGTCCCGAAGGAGTTTCAGATGCCTCTGATTGATCATGCCCCACGTCTCCGGCAGGCTTGGCGCGTGAACCGTGACGATATCGGATCGGGCGAACAGATCCTCCAGCGAGACCTTCTCCACCCCCAACGCTCCAGCATCATACTCCGATAGATAGGGGTCATATATCAGTATCTTCACGTCGAAGGGTTTAAGGAGCTTTATCACCTCGCGGCCTACAGCGCTGGCCGATACCACTCCGACCGTGCTTCCCCTAAGAAACTGGCCGTTTGAGGGGATGTTCGGATCGCGCCATACCCCTCTTTCACGGAAGGCGAGGGCGTGATCTATGATCCTACGACAGCAGAGTATCATCAGTCCTATCGTATGCTCCGCGACGTTATAGGCGATGGCATGTCTGGAGTGATAGACGCAGATGCCCCTTGGGATGATATATCGCTCGACCACCTCTCCTAGAAGCGCTCTCACGGACCCCGCTGAATGGGCGATGATCCTCAGCCTATCGGCGTTCTCCATCACCTGTGGGGTAACTTTCGGCGATCCCCAACCGGTAACCAGAGCGTCATATCCCGGTATCTCCTCCGCCAGTTGTTCGGAGGTGTAGTTTCTCCCCGTCTCGTTGACCTTCACCTCCTCGAAGATCGAACGGAGCCTCTGGAAGGTCTCCGGCCTGAAGACCTTCCTGGTGTGGGACTCAGTTGGTATATAGAGAACTCTGGCCCTTATCATCCTTCTCCTCCTTTGGATCCCCCGGATCTTGTGAGTCTCACGATGATCAGAGCTATGCCCATCATCGCTGCGATAAGCAGAACGGGGATCAGGGCGGCTAGAAAGGCCTTAATCATCGTTTGAACTCCTTTTCGGAGAAGACCTGTGCGGTGAAGACATACAGTTCCGTGTCCTTATCCTTCCAGGCGTCCTCGGGCAGCCATGCCTTCCTACACACGCCGCGCAGGAACTGCTCCCTGTTCCACCCCATCTCCGTCGCCACCTGTGGCAGCAGTACGCCCGAACGATTCCCCCTTCTTATGTAGATACCGTGTTTGCCGACGATCACCTGGTTTGGATCTTTGATGCGTCTCATGGGGGTGAGAACGGATATCTCGATCTCTATCCTATCCAGCTCGTCGAGGGTGACGGGAGGGAATCTGGGGTCCTGCGTGGCGGCGGCGACGGCCATCCGTGCCACCGTCTGATAAAGCGGCATGATGGGCTCCATATATCCGATGCATCCCCGAAGCTCTCCCCCCTCTTTCAGCGTCACGAATGCCCCGCAGTTGCGTTTGATCTCCTCATGGTGAGGTTTAAAGTGGGGTATCTTTTTCTCCTTGAGATAAGACCGGATCGATTCCCGGGCGATCCGGAGCAGCTCCTTTTTAGCCTCATCGTTCAGCTTGAACTCCTCCCATCCCTCACCCTTTCCTCTAGCGACGATCATGACGGCGCCGTATCCGACGACCGAGGATTTATCGCCGGTGATATCGCCGGAGTTGGCATATCTCAG
>CAZHVH010000013.1:7050-10726 GCA_964535855.1 uncultured bacterium | reverse complement strand
ATCCGACGACCGAGGATTTATCGCCGGTGATATCGCCGGAGTTGGCATATCTCAGGAGCTTCGCCTCAACCTCCCCATAGGATTTCGCCGCCATCAGAAGCGCCATCACGCCCGCGGGGTTGTCTATCTCTATTTTGCCCGAATCCACGTCCTTCCCAAATGAGATCGGATCGAGCTTGCAGATGGACTCCAGAGCCGTCTTATCCAGTTTGACGGCCCGAGCATAGGGGTGATAGTGCGATAGATCCACACTCAGGATCACCACCACGTCCTTATGCTCGAAGAGCTTCGAGAAGATCTGCTTGAGGATTTCGACGCCCTCAACGCCGTGAAGCCCGACGATCATCGGGACGATCTTCGCCTTGGGGAGCACGGTCTGAAGAAAAGGCAGTTCCACTTCGACGGCATGTTCCCGGCGATGGGCGGGGGGATAGAACTTGATCCTCTTCGGATCGATCCGGGTGATCTCCTCGGCCAGATCGGAGTCTATCTCCACAAGCCCAAGAGGGGTTTTGTAGTATCCCTTAGGGTAGACCGAGATGCCATCGAAGGCGACGTAATGGCTCGGCCCGACTATAACGGCCGTCCTGATCCCATCTCGACCTTCAAGCTGTTTGAACGACTCGGCCGCGACCGGCCCTGAAAATTTCAGCCCGGCATGAGGGGTTATCAGGGCGAGCAACCTCCCTTCTACCTCTACCTTTTTCGCCTTATGCAACATATCCTCGACCATCTGACGCAATTCCCTCGGATCGGACGGATAAAAGTCGCCGCTGGCAGCGGGCTGTCGAATCGCTTTTTCGTCGGTCTGGGCTGTGGAACAGATCAGCATCATACCTATCATAAGCAGCGTCATCATCTTATCCCTCCGTTAAAACCACCATGATCTTCTCGATTCCCTTTTCATCCCCTCCGGCTCCCTCTCCGCCTCACCGGTCATAGGCACGAATCTCACGCCGGTGACGCTTTCCTGTATCGTCCCCCGCTCGGTTTTCGTAACCACGATGAGGTCCTGATAGAACTCCCCTACGGGAATAACGAGCCTGCCTCCGACTTTAAGCTGTTTAATCAGGGGCTCGGGTATCTTTTTAGGGGCGGCGGTAACCATTATCCCATCGTACGGCGCGTGCTCCTCCCATCCGAAATACCCGTCACCACACCTGACGTGGACGTTCGTATAGCCGAGCGATCTCAGGATTTCAACCGCTCTCCTGTGAAGGGACCCGACTATCTCGACGGTGTAGACCTCTTTGGCGATCTCGGCGAGGATGGCGGTCTGATAGCCCGAGCCCGTCCCTATCTCCAGCACTTTGCTCTGAGGCCCTATCCTCAAAAGCTCCGTCATCAGGGCGACGATGTAAGGCTGGGATATGGTCTGACCCTCGCCTATCGGCAGAGGGGTGTCGGCATAGGAGTGTTCCCTCATCTCTTTGGGGACGAAAAGGTGTCTCGGAACTTTGAGCATCGCCTCGATAACCCGTTCATCCTTGATCCCCCTGCCGATGATCTGAATCTTAACCATTCTTTCACGTTCCCTCTCCCAATCCATTTCAATCACCTACCTCGACCCTGTATGGGGCGATGAGGAGAAATCTCTCCTTCATGATCATGTTGGAGGCCTTGATGAGCTCGGCAAACCTGGTTCTTTCTATGAGCTTCCGCAGGATCACATCGGCTACCCTCACCGAGGGCATCTTAATTAGCTTAACTCTCTCTTCTTTCTGGATTCCCGCCAGCTCCTTGGCCTTCGATATAGCCTCATCAAGCCCTCCCAGCTCATCTACGAGTCCCCTTTCCTTCGCCTGTCTTCCGGTCCATACCCTGCCACGGGCAACTTTATCCACCTCTGAGGGGTTCATCTTTCTGCCTTTGGAGACCTTATCCACGAAGCCCCTGTAGATCTCCTTCACCTGATCACGCAGGACCTTTCGCTTTTCGGAGGTAAACTCACTCCAATCGGAGTAGAAATCGGCGTTTCTCCCCCTTTTTATGATCTGTTTGGTGATGCCGATCTTCTCGTAGAGGCCTCGTAGGTTGACGATTCCGCTGAAGACGCCTATCGAGCCGGTCAGCGTGCCGGGCTGGGCGAAGATATAGTCTGCGGGAGCTGCGATGTAATACCCGCCTGAGGCCGCTATATCGCCCATCGAGATGACGACAGGTTTTTTCGCCCTCGTGAGTTCAACCTCCCTCCATATCTCATCCGCCGCAATGACCATTCCGCCGCCGCTGTCTATCCTCATTACGACGGCCTTGACGGATTTATCCTCGCGGGCTTTGCGAAGGGCGTCTGAGATGGTCTTAGAACCCATTATGAAATCTCCCGTCAGCGGATCTTTGAAGCTTTCGCCCCTTATCATCAGCCCCCTTGCGTTGATGATCGCCACCTTCGGCGAAACCTTCCAGCTTCTGACCCTTTCCGTTCGGGAGATATACCTATCCCCATCCACAAATCTGATCCTCCTCAACTTCTTTTTGACGATATCCTCGATCTCGTCCCTATAGGCCAGTTCATCCACCAGTTTCAGCTCCTTAGCTCTTCGGGCTGTATAGGGTCCTCGGTCTATCAGAGTTTGAACTCTTTGAGGCGATATCCCACGGTTACGTGAGATATCCGCCTTCACCTGATCGAAGAGATCGTCGAGGATCGACCTCATCTCCTCCTCGGCGTACGGGGACATCTTCTCTCTGAGGAAGGTCTCCGGAGCCGATTTATACTCGCCCACTCTCTCCATGTTGGCCTTTATCCCGATCTTATCCAACATCTGCTTGATGAAAACCGGCTCGGATCTGATCCCGATCAGATCGAGCTGACCTGATGGGTGGAGTATCACCTCGTCACAGGCGGATGCAGCCAGATATCCGCCGGTGGATAGGGAGGTCGAGTAGGCGAAGACCTTCCTGCCTGAAAGTCTAAATCTCTTTATAGCGTTCTCCAGCTCCTGGAGATTTCCGAGGCCATAGCTGAGATCATCCAGCTCGATTATCGCTCCTAGGACGTTTTTATCCGTAGAGGCCCTTCGGAGGCAGGTGAGGGCGTTATCGGCTTTCAGACGCAGCACCTCCCTTCTCCGCGAGAAAACGGTCGGCAGAAGGGGAGCGGAGAAGCGAAGATATCCCAGGCCGTCCCGTATTTCCCTCTCTCTGGTGAAGGTATTATAAGAGCCGAAGCCGATATGGGCGAAGTCCACGGTGAGGGAGAAATCGAAGTTCCTCTCCCGATCGATGCTGCCGCGGAGGGTTATCCCATCCAGGGGGACGAGCTCCGCTCCGAGGCGGTATCTCCATCCCTCCTCCCCGAACATATGCCTCGTATCGAAGGAGAGGGTCAATCTGTCGTTGACCGGGCGAAACGCGAGGCCGATGTTGATCTCCTGTTTCAGCCTCTCCCCATGAAGCCTGGGACGGTTGAAGTTTCGCAGGAGCAGCCCGATGGAGGTATGTATCGTCCGAAACATACCCCCCACGTCCCATATCTTCAGCCTGTCCACGTCCCTATCCTCAGCCGAAAACCAGCTATAGGCGGTTCCGATGGCCAGATGCTCGCCTATCCTCTCCCCATCGGATAAGGTCCACCTCCACAGCTTCGCCCCTTCCCCCTCTATCATCTGCAACCCAAGCCCCATGCCGTAAGCTGATAGGAGAAAGGTGTTTTCTCCCTCAGAGCCTCCTCTGT
>CAZHVH010000013.1:4838-6950 GCA_964535855.1 uncultured bacterium | reverse complement strand
CCCATGCCGTAAGCTGATAGGAGAAAGGTGTTTTCTCCCTCAGAGCCTCCTCTGTATCCGCGGATGTAGTAACCGTTAAACCCCTCGTTGAAGGCCAGCCCGGATGGGTTCAGCAGGACCGAGAGGGCATCATCGCTGGCGCCGATCCCGTTAAACGGGACGAGGACGCTTAGCTCGCAATCCCTTCCCTGTGAGGAGGAGATCAATAGGAGAAGCTGTAACAGGATCGCCGTCGCCTTCAATTTCCCAGCCTCTTAAGCGCCTTTTGGCCTATATCCCTTCTGTAGTGCATCTTCTCGAAGTGTATCTTCGAGACGGCCTTATAAGCTCTATCGATCGCCGATGGGATATCCCTATCGATCGCCGTGACGCCCAACACCCTTCCCCCATTGGTCACCAGCTTATCCCCCCTTATCGCCGTTCCGGCGTGGAAGATCACGACGTCTCCGATCGACTCGGCTTCCTCTATGCCGGTTATAGGTTTGCCCTTTTCGTATTTGCCCGGATATCCGCCGGAGGCCAACACGACACAGACGGCTGCATCCTCCCTCCACCTCAGTTTTATCTCCTTCAATCTGCCCTCTATACATGCTATAAGAGCGGGAACGAGATCGGAATCGAGCCTTGGCAGGATAACCTGGGTTTCGGGATCGCCGAATCTACAGTTGAACTCCAGCACCTTAGGTCCATCATCGGTTATCATCAATCCGGCGTAAAGAGCTCCCTTGTATGGGCGCCCTTCCCTCTTCATGCCCTCTATCACGGGCAGGATTATGTTGTCGATGATCTCATCCTGCATCTTCGGATCGATCACCGGAGCGGGTGAATATGCGCCCATACCGCCGGTGTTCGGCCCTCTATCGCCGTCGTACGCCCGTTTGTGATCCTGCGAGGTGACGAGGGGCACGATCGTCTCGCCATCCGTCAACACGATGAAAGAGGCCTCCTCGCCCTCCAGGTATTCCTCTACGACCACACGGTCGCCCGCATCGCCGAAGATCCTATCGATCATGATCAATCTGACGGCTTCCAGGGCCTGTTCCACTTGCTCGCACACGAATGAGCCCTTCCCGGCCGCCGCCGATCCGTCAGCCTTCACCACGATAGGAGCGCCTTTATCCCGTATATATTTAGCCGCCTCGTCAGGATCGCCGAACGAAGTACCCTGAGCCGTCGGGATGCCGTATTTCAGCATGAACGCCTTGCTGAAGCTCTTGCTATCCTCGATCTGAGCCGCCGCCTTGGAAGGCCCAAATATGGTCAGCCCCCTTTCGGAGAAGAGATCGACTATACCTGAGACGAGGGGGGCCTCCGGGCCGACCACGGTCAGATCTATGCCCTCCTTCTCGGCAAAGGTGGCGACCCTTTCAAAGCCGTCTTCAGCCAAAGGCAGGTTCAAACATTTTGCGATTTGAGCCATCCCGGCGTTTCCCGGCACACAGTAGATGACATCAACCAACGGGCTTTGAGATATCTTCCAGGCGAGGGTATGTTCCCTGCCCCCACCGCCGATTACCATCACCTTCATCTTCTCCCCTCAGATCTTCGAGATGATTGTGAATAGCACCGCTATAATGGCGCCCCAAACGCCCAGCATAATCGCCGTCCATCTCAGCTGTCTGTTGGCCGACCTGGCGATCTCCCGCCTGAGTTCAACCTCCATTTTATCCATTCTCGTCTCAAGTCTGACTATATCCCCTTTCAGTTCAGTTCTCAGATCGGCTATGTCCTTTTTCAGCTCCTCCCTAAGTGCTGCTATGTCCTCCTTCAGCTCGGCTCTGACGGACTCTATCTTAGCATCAAGCCTTGCTATATCCCCTTTCAGCTCAGTTCTCAGATCGGCTATGTCCTTTTTTAGTTCCTCTCTAAGCGCTGTTATATCCTCCTTCAGCTCGGCTCTGACGGACTCCACCTTAGCATCAAGCCTCGCTATGTCCTCCTTCAGCTCCTCTCTGACGGACTCCACCTTGGCATCGAGTCTCGCTATATCTCCCTTCAGCTCTTCCCTGACGGACTCTATCTTAGCATCAAGCTTCGCTATGTCCCCTTTCAGCTCGGTTCTCAGATCGGCTATGTCCTTTTTTAGTTCCTCTCTAAGCGCTGTTATATCCT
>CAZHVH010000013.1:0-4738 GCA_964535855.1 uncultured bacterium | reverse complement strand
GTTCTCAGATCGGCTATGTCCTTTTTTAGTTCCTCTCTAAGCGCTGTTATATCCTCCTTCAGCTCGGTTCTAAGCGAGTCAAACCTCGTATCGATCTTTTCATCGAGCCTCTGCCAGAGCCGACGCAATTCTTCTATCTGCTGGCTGAGGTCCCGTTTGACCTCGTTTATGCGGTCGCTCAGATAGATGAACTCCATCCTACGGGTTAAGAGCTCCTCCTCTCCGACCGCCTCCTCCTGAAGGTTGACTCTCTCATCCATAATCCCTCATCTCCCAACTTAATGTCTGAAATGTCTCATTCCCGTGAACACCATTGCGATTCCGTGTTCATTTGCGGCCTTGATCACCTCATCGTCCCGCTTCGATCCTCCGGGTTGGATTACGGCCACCACACCTGCCTCGGCAGCGAGGTCGATGGAGTCTCTGAAAGGTATGAAGGCGTCGGAAGCCATCACGGAACCACGGGCCCTATCGCCGGCCTTTCTGATGGCGATTATCGTGGAATCGACCCTGCTCATCTGTCCCGCCCCTATCCCGACGGTTCTCTTATCCTTGGCCAGCAGTATGGCATTGGATTTGACGTGTTTGCAGACCTTCCATGCGAAGAGAAGGGAGTCCATCACTTCGGGAGTGGGCTCCTTCTCGGTTACCACCTTCAACTGGGAGCGGTCGATGAGCTTGAGATCCCTCTCCTGAACCAATAGACCGCCCACGACCGACTTGGTCTCCTTCATGCCGTAGTCGAATTTCCCCAGGGAGCCGACTTCAAGTATCCGCCTGTCCTTGGCCTTTGATAGGAGTTCAAGGGCATCGGGCTCGTAGCCGGGAGCGATTATCGCCTCGGGGAAGCTTCCCGAAAGCGCCGCCTCCCTTATGGCTTGAGCGGTTTCCAGGTCCACCACCCTGTTTAAACCGATTATCGAGCCGAAGGCTGAAAGCGGATCACATGCCAGGGCATCCCTATAAGCCTGTGCCAATGAGGTTTCATGTGATGCGACACCGCACGGGTTGTTGTGTTTGATTATAGCCGCCGTCGGCTCGTCGAAGTCCTTGACTATCTCCAAGGCGGCGTTGAGGTCGAGAATGTTGTTGAAGGAAAGCTCCCTACCATGTAGCTGTTTCGCCGTCGCCACACATGGCTCGGTAAGGTATGGAATCCTGTAGAAGGCCGCCTGCTGATGAGGATTCTCCCCATATCGGAGGCCCTGCACCTTGATGTAAACCGGCGCGTAGGTCTCGGGGAACTCCCTCTTCTGTTCGGATATCGACTCGAGGTACGAGGATATCATAGCGTCGTATCGAGCGGTTCTGGAGAAAGCATCCCTTGCCAGTTTGAAGCGGGTCTCATTCGATAACATCCTATCGTTCGCCTTCAACTCCGCCAGCACGGTATCGTATTGCCTCGGATCGGTGACCACCGCCACATACCTGTAGTTCTTCGCCGCGGCCCTTATGAGGGTGGGACCTCCGATGTCTATGTTCTCTATGGCCTCCTCGATGCTGACATCCTCCTTCGCCACGGTATCCTCGAACGGATAGAGGTTCACCACTACCATATCGATGGGCTCTATCCCCTGATCCTCCAACTCGCTCATATGTCTTTCATCATCTCTCACAGCGAGTATGCCGGCATGTATTTTGGGGTGTAAGGTCTTAACCCTGCCGTCGAGCATCTCCGGATATCCCGTATAATCAGATACCTCAGTTATCCTAACGCCATTTTCCCTCAGGAGCCTCGCCGTTCCGCCGGTGGAGATTATCTCGATGCCGAGGGATTGAAGTTCCTTCGAGAACTCAACTATCTTGGATTTATCCGAGACACTTATCAATGCTCTATTAATTCTTTTCACCTTTAACCTCCTATCTCAGCGATGTCTCTGGTGGGATCAAATAATCCCTCATTTTCGAGGCGTCTTATTATCATCATAACCCGTCTCTGGCCCTCCTCCACATCCTTGGCCGATATCTCCCCAAGAGCATCCATTTCATCCTGTAACGTCCGCAGGATCTCCTCCGGAAGATTGCGGAATATCTTCTCGCGAGTTTCCTCGGAGGCGCCCCTGAGGGCAAGAGCCAAAGACTGAAGATCCTTGCTCACCAGCCTGAGTATCAGTCGAAGCGCTGTGTCGGAAACCCTCCTTAGATCCTCGAACGTGAACCTCCTTTCGAGAACCGCCTCCGCCGCCCTGGGATCCTGAGCTTTAAGCGTTGAGAGGATCGCCCTTTGTCGCTCCGGCGGTATCTGCGATAATATTTCAGCCAGCCTCTGAGTTGGATCTCCGAAGCTTACCACCTTGGAGGCCATCTCCTCTATCTTCCCCTTGATCCTCGAAATCGCCTCCTCGACCATGTTCTGCGGCACGAGATCCATCTTCAATATCATCGCCGCAACCAAACCCTGTTTCTCCTCGGGCAACGCCGAGAGGATCTTAGCAGCCTGATCGTGGCTTACCGAGAGCATGAATATGGCTATCGAGAGCTCATCCTCATCTTTTAGAGCTTCGCTCAACACTCTCGGATGAGTCCTCTCGACCAGTTGAGTGAGCTCATCCATTTTCCTCACCTCCTGATCTCCACACCCCTTTCGCCGCTCTCGATTTCTCCTATCACAATGGGGTTTTCACCCAGGGATCTAAGCGTTTCCACGGATCTATCGACCTCCGTTTCATCCACCACGATACACATACCGATGCCCATATTGAAAACGTGAAACATCTCCTCATCCGATATATCCCCTACCCTCTGTATCAGGCCGAACACTGGAAGCTCCATCCAGCTCCCGCGGCATATCACCGCCCGACACCCTTCGGGAAGTATCCTGATCAGATTATCGGGTATTCCTCCGCCCGTTATATGTGCCACCCCCTTGATCCGAACCCTATCCCTTAGGCTCAGGATACATTGAACGTAGCTTTTATGGGGCTTAAGGAGCTCCTCGCCGAGGGTACAACCCAGATCGGATATGTAATCGTCCAGCTTATAACCGGCGACCTCTAAGAGCGCCTTCCTCGCCAGAGTGAAACCGTTTGTATGCAACCCTAGTGAGGGCAATCCGATTATCCCATCGCCCGGCTCGATCTCAGATCCCGTTATGACCTCATCCCTCTCCACAACGCCGACTATAAAGCCCACCAGATCATATTCCCCTTCGCCGTAGAATTCGGGCAGCTCAGCCGTCTCACCCCCTATCAGCGCGCATCCCACCTCCTTGCACCCGCGCACCAGGCCCGATACCACCGACTCGATCACATCGGGCAGTATCTTGCCGCAGCCGATGTAATCCAGAAAGAAGATAGGCTTTGCACCTTGGACGACTATATCGTTTCCGCAATGGGCCACTATATCGTATCCGACCGTATCATGCCTATTCATCATAAAGGCGACCTTCAGCTTGGTTCCGACGCTATCGGTGCTGGAGACGAGCACGGGATCTTTATATCCCACGAGCCGATACAGTCCGCCGAAATGTCCGAGCTCGCTTAAGACCGAATCATCGTATGTGGTCTTCAGGAGGTTCTTAATTCTCCTCATGGACGTCTCCTTGGCCTTGAAGGAGACGCCGACGCTTTCATACGTCAAACCGCTCATCCCCGGCCACCCCGTTATCTTTTGATCAGGTCCTCGATGGATCTCCTTCTTTTGGCCTCTATTCTGCCGATGATCTTACCTTTAACCGCTATCAACACCAGCAACAGGCCGATTCCCGCCCCCAGCCCGATCTCCGTCGATATGATGCTGCCTATCAGCATCGAGATCGCCCAGCAGATGATAACCGAATAGATTATGTATCTGCCGGTGGGCGTGCCGACGCTGTGAATCGGCCCGGAAAGCTGAAACTTGATCCCTTTCCCCTTCGGATTTTGAAGCAATTGGATCACCTCTTTCTTCCTCTGGTGAATTCCAAACTCAACTGTTGGATGTTCTGTCCCATGAACTCGACGGGATATCTTCCGTTGAAGCAAGCTGTGCAGAATTCATCGGGATTTTTGACGCAGCCGAGCATCCCTTCAACGCTCAGATATCCCAATGAGTCGGCCCTTATGTATTTCCTTATCTCCTCGACCGTATGGCTGCTGGCGATAAGTTCCTGCCTTGTGGGGGTATCTATCCCGTAGAAACAGGGGAACATGTTCGGGGGAGAGGATATCCTGAAATGCACCTCCTTCGCCCCGCCTCTTCTGAGGATCTTGACTATCCTGCGTGAGCTCGTTCCCCTCATTATCGAATCGTCCACGACCACAACCCTCTTGCCCGATACCACATCCCTGATCGGGTTGAGCTTTATGTTGACCATCTTCTCGCGGGAAGTTTGAGTCGGTTGGATGAAGGTCCTGCCGACGTATTGATTCCTGTAAAATCCGAACTCGAACGGTATTCCCGACTCCTGGGCGTATCCCAGAGCGGCGATATTGGCCGAATCGGGCACCGGTATGACGATATCGGCCTCGGCGGGATGTTCTCGGGCCAATTGCATGCCGAACCGACGTCTGGGCTGATTGACGATCTCGCCGAACACCACGCTGTCCGGCCTGGATAGATATATGTATTCGAATATACAGAAGGCGTGCTTCTCAGAGGCGAACTTCACCGATCTAATTCTATTGGGCGTAACTATGATCATCTCACCCGGCTCGATCTCCCTTTCAGGCTCGGCGTCGATCACATCGAAAGCACATGTTTCGGAGGAGAACACCACGGCATCTTTAAGCCTCCCCATCCATAGCGGGCGAAACCCCCA
>CAZHVH010000012.1:0-22859 GCA_964535855.1 uncultured bacterium | reverse complement strand
TGGGAAGTTCCCTCTGGGTTGGGGGCAACTTAAACTAAGATAGGGAGGTCTAATCATGGCAAAACAAGATTACTCGATAGATGTTGGAATGTGGGCCGTGCAACCGGACACGGTTAATCAAAAAGATGCTTCCCTTGATACGCTTGTGTCCCACTTTGAAGCTGCTCTACCTCAAGAACAACGGCTATCCATCCTTACGGGTTCAGCCTATTATTCAGGCGTCCGCTAAAGATAGAGCGGGACCGGGCCATCCTGATATACACAATCAGCTTCGAGCGGTACTCAATCACGGTGTAGTAGATGGGGTGTGGTTGCTAGGATGGAATCCTGAAGGTTATACGTGGGCATGTTACATGCCGGGCGATAACCGCTGGACAGAGAAACAACATATTGCTGAAGCAATTCAAGTGGAAGCTGGTGGCTCACCGGAAATTATCCTGACATCAGTTCCCGGTTCAGGAATGACAGGTGCGGACCCGCAGAGTTTTGATCCTCAGCCCTCGAAAAATAAGGGACCTGGGGGAACCCGGTTAAAGTTTAATCTTTCTGAGCGAGAGAAAATACGAATTGAAGCTGCTGGGCCTGTGACTCGGATACTTCTGGATGGTTATACTTGGACTGACAATGAGGGTAATTCCCGATATTATTCTTTTGATGGTCCATGGAGCGTAGGTCAGTATACACGTGATCCTAAGCTTGCTCCTAATGATCCTGGTTTAAATCCACTGCATGGGACAAGTGTGAACTGGAACGGGTGGACAGAACAGGATGAGACTCAAGCCCCTGCAGGTGATTATAACGTCCAGCTGAAGGATAGTATTGGGAACAATCTAGGGACGCCAATCACTGTGCATGTGCAGTAACTAGTGAAGTGCTCCGGTGACTATAGCGGCGGGGAAACGCCCGTTCCCATCCCGAACACGGAAGCTAAGCCCGCCAGCGCCGATGATACTGCGGGGGAGACCCCGTGGGAAAGTAGGTCGTCGCCGGGGCACATTTTTTATTCCCACCAAATCAATCCTTCCTGTGAGGTGACCCTATGTATAAGCATCTGACGGGGTTAATCGCTCCGCCGTTTACCCCTATGCATGATGACGGAAGCCTTAACCTCGACATGATCGAAAAACAGGCCGAAGCCCTGGTTGAAAGCGGCGTGATAGGGGTTTTCGTCTGTGGCACCACCGGCGAGAGCATGTCGCTCACCGTCGAGGAACGCATGAGGATCGCTGAGCGGTGGAGAGAGGTGGCGGGTAGGGATCTGGCGGTGATCGTGCATGTGGGTCACACCTGTTTATCCGATTGTAAGGTGCTGGCAGAACATGCTAAGAAGATCGGCGCCGATGCGATCGCCGCCATGGGTCCGTGCTTTTTCAAGCCCGAAACAGTCGAGGATCTAGCCTCCTTCTGTCTCGAGATCACATCGGCCGCTCCTAAAACCCCCTTCTACTACTACCATATCCCCTCGATGACCGGCGTGAGATTCGCCATGGTGGATTTTCTGGAGGCGGCCGCGGATCGAATTCCCACGCTCGTCGGCATTAAATTCACGCATGAGGATCTGATGGATTTCAGCCGATGTCTGCGTTTCGGCGAAGGAAGATTCAACATGCTGTTCGGCCGGGATCAGATGCTGCTGGCAAGCTTGGTGGTCGGAGGACGTGGGGCGGTGGGAACCACCTACAACTTCGCCGCGCCGATCTACCGCCGGATTATCGAATCCTATGAGGCCGGAGATATGGAGGACGCTCAAAAGGCTCAGGCGCTCGCCTGCGATATGATAGCCATCATTCATCGCTTCGGCGGCCTATCCGTCATGAAGGCTATGATGAAGATGATCGGCATAGACTGCGGCCCGACTCGCCTCCCCTTGGCCAGGTTCCCTCAGAACCAATACGATAAGCTCTACGCCGAGCTGGAGCAAATCGATCTCTTCTCCCACATTAAAAAATTCCAGCGAACTTTCCGCTAACCTTCAGGGCGGGTCATGTCTCTATATAATTGAAAACCTGAGGAGCTCTTATGAATGAGCGATTGGTCGAAATACAGCGATGTGGAGCTCGTGATAGCCTCGCTTCTGGGCAACCTCGATGCTTTCGGCGAGCTTATCACCAGATATCGCCCGGCCATGATCGAGGTGGCGAGGGAGATCCTAAGGGATGAGATCGCCGCCGAGGATGTGGTCCAGGACGCGTGTGTCCTGGCTTTCAAGGCCCTTCCCCAGCTCGAACGATTTGACAGATTCGGCTCATGGCTCTATTCGATCACCCGCAACCGAGCCATACGGTATCGGAAGCGATCGGAAAGAATGGAGCCCAGGTCGGATATAGATCTGATCGTCCTCAAGCGCTGCCCGCCCATAACCGAGACGCCGGCCAGGATACTGGAGCGCAGGGAGAGATACAGGGAGCTGAACGAGACGATCGAAGGTCTGCCCTCTGAATATCGCCTTGTGATCAGGATGCATTACTGGGACGAGATGCCGCTTGAGAGGATCGCCGATTTCCTCTCCGTGCCCGTGAGCACCGTCAAATGGAGGCTTTTCAAGGCCCGCCAGCTCCTCAGGAGTAAACTTATCAAAAGGGGGTTTCAAGATGAACGGTGAAAAGGAGATCCGTGGGATAATGCGCATGCTCGACTCCATCGCCAAAACGGCCGAGCAGACCAGCCTCACCGGCGCGTTCGCCGAGGGCAAGGGGATAGCCATAAGGCAGTATAACGCCATCCTCAAGAGGTTATCCGAGATGGGCGAGATACCGGAGGGGCTTTTCCCTGAGCTGGGTGAGGATGCCTCGTTCGATGAGGTGGGAATCGCCTGCAAACAGTTGGTGAATTACCTGGAAGGAACGATGGAGGCTGAGGAGCGAAAGGAGGGAAAGACAGGAGTAGGAGGCGGAGATTACGTCGCAAGCGACAATATCTTCATCGTAGGGGGAGATATGTTCAGGGAGCTGGGCGATTGGCTGAGATCAGGGCTGCTGAGGGACGTGAAGGAGACCCTCAAGGATGTCTTCAAGCCGAAGGTTGAGGAGAAGGCCGAAGAGGAGAAGGAGGAAGAGGAGGAAAACCTGACCCTCGATGAGCTTGAGAGCAGAATAGCCGAGCTCGGCGGGCAGATGCAGGTGCTGGCCGAAAAGCTCCGCCGCGAGGAGCTCTCCCCGGATGAGGTGAAGAGGCTGGCCGATGAGATGCGAAAGATCGGTCTTAAACAGGCCGAGCTCGCCCGCAAACGGGCTGAACTGAGGACGAAGACGGATCAATCTTCCACGGCAAGCTGAACGGCGGGGAGCGTTGATGAGACTAAGGACGGTAAACGGCAAAATCAACGTTCGAAGTGATAAGTTGATAGACAAAAGTAGAGCCTTCAGCGGGAGATCTCAATAGACATTCTAAAGCTGAAGGCTCATCTAACGCAAGTGCTGAATATAATTTTACCTCATATGCGACTCTTGCGCAAGGAAAAAGGACGCAAAACAGGGGCGGCCCCCTGTGCCTGCCCGGAGTTTGAGGGCACACACGGGGCGTCATTTCCACGGATGCAAGTGAAAAGGAAAGGAGATTAAAAATGAGGGTAGGATTGTATCCGATTATTTTCTGCGTGACAGGGTTTTTAATCCTTCTATCTTCTGCGGTGGGATCGGAAACCGAGGGTAAATCGCTCCAGGCTCTCAAAACATCCCAACCCCCGAGGATAGACGGCGACTTAAATGACCCTTGCTGGCGAAATGCGCCCAAGGCAACGGGATTCGTGGATAAACTCCTGGACACGCCTCCCGAAGATCAAACCGTGGCCTACATCCTCTACGATGATGAGAACATCTACGTTGCATTTTACTGCTACGACTCAAAACCGGAAGAGATTGTCGCCCGTGAAACCAAACGAGATGGGAATTTCCGGAACGACGATTACGTCTCATTCTCCATCAACCCTTTTGGTTCGCACCGCCACTCCGATCGTTCCTTTTTCCTGGTAAACGCCATCGGGACTCAGTTTTCGAGGATCGCCGGCGGACGGGCGACTAAAACCGAGTGGAAGGGTGACTGGAAAGCCGCCGTGAAACGGGTGGAAGATGGCTGGACAGCGGAGATGATGATACCTTTCGCCATCCTCGATTATCCCTCCACCGGAAAACCCATCACCATCGAGATAAACTTCGACAGAATGCAGCAGCGCACAGGAGTTAACTCCTTCTGGTCGAACATCGGCCCACAGGAAGATCTCGAAAAGGATGGACATCTGATGGGAATCATATTTCCCAAAAAGAGCTCAAAACGTCGCCTGTCGTTGATGGTTTATACTTTCGCAGGCGTTGAACCCGAAAAAAGCAGGACGATCCGGGCCGGCGCGGATGTTAAGTACCCTATCTCCTCGAGCATCACAGCTCTAATTACGGTCAATCCGGACTTCTCAAACGTCGAACAGGATGTCGAATCCATAGATTTCTCCTATCAACAGCGATGGTATCCGGACAGACGACCCTTCTTTCAGGAAGGTGGCGAGATCTTCACTTTTGGAAATAGCAATCTTCTGCTCTTCTACAGCCGAAACATCCCTCAGATCGACCTTGGCGCCAAAGTCCACGGGAAAATCGGCAAAACCGCTTTCGGTCTGCTGAACTGCGCCGATTTCAAGGAAAGGAATGACCTTGTGTTCGCCTTGAGACGGGACCTCGGCTCAGCATCCGTTAGGGCGAGGTTCATCAGAAGGGACGATTCCAAGGTGCGAAATCAAGTGGTGAGCTTCGAACCGAGTGGGAAGTTCAAAAGCCTCCGTTTCGGAGGGATATTAAGCGGAAGTTGGACCGAAGGGGAAGGCGGTGAAGGGTCAACCGGAGCTATTTACGCGGGACATTTCACCAAACGGACATGGGCAAACGTGAATCTCTTCTATATGACCCCGAACTTCAACGCCGCCGACGGTTTCATCCCATATGATGACATGCGAGGTTACAACCTCAACGGCGGCTACAGCAACGAATGGAGGGAAGGCCCTATCAGAAAGGTTAACTGCGGCTTCAATCTCTCTCGAGTCGATCGCTATGACGGTTCACCTTACATGAGGGACGTCAACTTTTGGGGGGAAGCGCAGTTTTCAAGCGATTACGCCGTTAATCTCAACGGGGGAGTCGGCAGATATGAGGAGCACAGGGACTGGAGGGCGGGGATAACGTTACGAGGAAACGTCAGAGATCAGCATCGTAGCTACGGCGTGAACTTCTCCTACGGCAGGCGTCAGAGCGCAAGATACGGTTACGCTAGAGCTTACATCAATCTGAAGCCTACAGGGAAAATCTCCTTCAGGCTGAGCTCCGAATTTCTATGGCATAAAGAGGACAGAATTCAACATGTTCTCCAATTTAACTATGACATCACGCCGGAGAGAGGTTTGGGTGGTAGATTTGTGTATCGGGATGGCAGCTTAAACGCCTTTTTAACCTATCGTCAGGCGGTGCGTAAGGGCATAGACGCTTTCATAATCTTAGGTGATCCGAATGCGGAAAAGATAAAGAAACGCGCAGTGGCTAAGGTGGTCATGCCGTTGAAGTAGAATACGGCTTTCAGGATCATAATTGTGAGCCATTCCTAACCCTTGATGTCCACCTATGTAATGTGATAAAATTCAATAAAATTGATTATAGGTGACTAAAATGAACATAGAGAGGATGAACGTCAGGGAAGCTGCAGAGTTTCTCAAGGTCCATCCCCAAACGATAAGGAGATGGATCAAACTCGGTTATCTTCCGGCTCAAAAAGTGGGGTTTAGGAAGGTGAGGATCAGGAGGGAGGATCTTCTCAAGATGATAAAGTTTACCCAAAAAGGCAAGGCCGAAACCATCCTCTCCTTCTTGGAAGAGACGGACGGGTGGGGGGAGATGAAGGATGAAGAGGCGGAGAGGCTGATCCAAGAGATCACCTCCCACAGATCTGAACCTTCTGAAAGGGAGGTTCAGTTTTGAAGGGGTATTTGGTCGAGACGGACGTGTGTATCGACATTCTCAGGAGAAAGAAGGAAGCCATGGAGTGGCTCTCAAACCTCACCGGCAAACCCTTGCTTATCTGCATCTCCTCCATTACAGCGGCCGAAATAGCGCACGGAGCATATAAGATGGGTGGTGAAAGGCTCGAAAGAGCACTGACTTTTCTCGATTTGATGGATGTCATCCCATTTGGCCTGGAAGCGGCTAAGCATTACGGGATGATCAAGGCCGATTTGGAACGAAAGGGGAAGGTGATATCCGATTTTGATCTGATAAACGGATGTATAGCGATATGTGAGGAGCTGATACTTGTTACAAGAAACATCAGGCATTTTAACAGGCTCAAGAATTATGGTCTGGAATCGAAGGAGGACCGTCGGTTTCTCAGCCCTGATGTGAGGTAAAGATATGGAAAGATCAGAAAAGCTCGCCCGGCGGGCGATGGATGTCGTTCGGATCGTCGAAACCACACCGGATGTGCCTCAGACTCTAAACTCGGAGATGCTCCAGGCTGATATCCAGCGCGTCCAGAGGGTGATGAGATGTCCCTTCACTGAATTTCTCCGCAGGACGGCCTTCTTCTGGTTTCGAATCTACGTCCGTGAGCTCGACCTCAACAAGGGAAAGGATGAAAGGGTGAACATCCGCATCCCCATCCCGATACCGTTCGTTGGAACCCTGTTCAGACGTCAGCTATCGCGAAGACAAGCCTTGAAGGCCATAACGCTCGCTCGACGGGAGACGAATGGCCCCAAGCTGGTTGAGGCGTATCTGGATTCATGCATGGCCCTGGAGTTTCTGAGGGTCGAAGAGAGCGATCTGGAAAAGAGGAAATGGGAACTGGTGGTAATCGGTCTTGATTAGACCAGAGCTCTGCGAAGAGAGATTCTCGCCGGATGGGACGGAGAGCTTAAATTCACTTGCCTTTGACCGCCCGCTTGTGTTAGAATGAAATACGCTATGGGAGCATTAAGGCATAGAATTACAGAGTATATCCAGAAGAGCCAATCGCTCGGTATACTTCCCCAGCAGGTCATGTTAACCGGCGAGACTTTCAAGGGGCTCCTTAAAGACGAGCTCGTCCAGAGGTTGATCGAAAAGGGGAATCATCCCATCACAGCGGTGACGAACTCCTTAGGCCTGCCGGTTGAGATAGGGGGAAAAAACGAAATCCTGGGCAAGGGATTTATCCCGTCTAGATGCCCTAAATGTGGCAGGCCCATATTCAACCCCAGAGTGAGAATCACTGACGTGGCGAAGATTATAAGATATCTGGAGCGATTCGGCAGACAGGAGATGATATGCACGTGCGGTCATTCCTTCGCCCTGGATGTCGAGGAGAAAAGGCTTGAGATAGATATGGAAGGGATATCAACCATGACGAAATGCCCCAGATGTGGGGGGGAGATCAGATTTCTCAGCAGCACGGAGGCGTTCTGTCTCAACTGCGGATGGGATAACCTCAAGCCTCTAAGCATGAAGGGAAAGAGGAAGCGCCTTCCCAGGTAGATGGATCAAGCGAGCTCCCTACCGGTTGTGGTCATGGTCAGCTTACCATGTTTAACCCCACGGGTGCTTATCAGCTTCTCAGCCAGCTTCTGTATGAAACTCGCCTTGCCTCTGATCACCAGCACTTCGAGACAGTTATCCCTGTCGAGATGCACGTGCAGGGAGGAGATGATATGCCTGTAATGCTCATGCTGAATGTGGGTGAGCCTGTCGTTGATCTCCCGGACATTATGATCGTATACCAGCGTGACTGTGCCCACCATATCCTCATCCCCGGCCCATTCCTGCTCGACGATGTAATCCCGGATCAGGTCCCTTATCGCCTCTGACCTATTGCTATATCCTTTCCTTCTTCTCAGGTCATCGAATTGGCAAAGGAGCCTTTCATCCATTGAGACCCCGAATCTGACGATGGCCATTTAGCTTCCCTCCCTAATCCCAGGGGAATCTCGACTCCAATATATCGGCGAATCCGGGCACAAGTCCGACGTCACAGAGGATGAAATGGGCCTCCACGGGTTTATCCCCCCTGGCCAGCTTAACCTCGATCAGGTTCCAACCGGCCTTCAGGTTTGTGTTCACATAATATGGAGGATATCCGCCGTAGTTGGGACGGGGTATATGGTTCGGATCGTTCGCCCGGATTATCTCCCTCCCATTCAGCCTAACCCTGACGTTGCCGTTGGTCGGGAAACCGATCCTGGCCTCCCTATCATCGGGCGAATAGAGATAATGTCTCATCAATATCACGCCGGGTCTGCCGTTGAAGATCGGCTCCAGATCGAGCTGGTTCTCCTCGAACCAGATCTCCTCCCATGAAATCATCCTTCCGTCAACCCCCTTCCACACGCCGTCGATATCGAATTCCTCCTCTGGCGGGAGGAGGTTCCCGAGCGAGGAACCGTCATCGGGGAACGGGCCGACGATCAGCCATTTCGATGCGCCCACCAGGACGATCGGGATCACCTCAGGAGCGGGACGATCTGATAGCTCGATGTTGAGCATCGCCCTGTTGCTTATCTCCAGCTTTGATGGCTTAACCATAAGCTCATATCCCAGCCATACCTCTCCCCCGGGTGGGATGGAGATCATTTCCTCCCCGGCCGGGCGGACCTTAAATCCCTTTGGCGCCATCAGCTTGGCCTTCAGCTTCAGGGGAACGGGATTGGGATTTTGGAGTTTCACGCTGACCATTTTGGGGATATCGGCCCTCAGGGCTGGGGAACCCAGATAGTCAAGGGTGACGTTCAGCGAGTTGAGGCTGAACTCTATCTGATAGGGGTCCTTATGCCACAGCGATTTGACCGTGTCATCCGGACCGAAGATAAGGGAGTTCAGCTCGCTCAGATCGGTCCTCTCGCCTATGAGGACGGGGGCATCGAAATAGGTAAGCAGCTTTCTACCCATGTTGCACGTTCTATCGGTCAGCTCCTGGAGGTTCGTCGGTGCGGTAAAGTTCTGAAGTCCCCCCCATGACTCGTTGGTGGCGATCTCATCCCCCAGTGGTTTCGTCCATTTCTCCGGAAGACCTTTTCTGCCTAGGATTATGCCTAATATAGCCCCCAACGTGGCCCCTGTGCAGTCCGTATCGTATCCGCAGTTGACCGCCGTGCATATCGATCTGCCGAAATCCCCCTCCCCGGCCAGCCATCCCAGAACCGTGAAGGCGATGTTCTGGACGGAATCGGTGACGTTGGGGTGACCGTATTTATCCAGTATCTTCCCTCTGATCTCCTTCCAATCCGGATTTTCGGAGAACCATCTTCTGGTGTCCTGGACGGCCTGAGCGGTGCGGCACTCTGGAGGTATCATGCTCAGCCCGATATCGAGCAGTTTTTCTCTATCCGATATGAGGAAAGCGGCGCTTTCAACGGCTGCGAAGAACATCTCGCCGTAGACGCTTTCCCCCCCGGCGTGGTCCACGATGGCGTCCTGATATGCGTATCTCGCCGCTAGGTTCGGGCATCCGGGCGCGAGGCAGGCCCAGATCTCAGATCGTATCGGACAGCCCATGCTGTTTTTGAACCAGTTGTTGAAAACGCCCGAGACCGGCGGTCTGAGCCCTTTTTTGAGGTTAGTCTTGTTCAGCCCGTATTCATCCCAGTTATAGAAAATATGATTGAGCCAATACTCGGCCAATTTCTGAGCGTCCAGGTCGAATCCCTCCTTCTCCATCGCCTCAAGCCATATGAGCTGCATCTCCAGGTCGTCGTTCGGTATGCCTCCCTCCTCGAGTCTGGGATACCAGTCCAGGTCGAGGATCTCCTTTCTTCCCTCCATCGGCGCGCCGAGGGTGCCTCCGCAGTTTTTACCCATCCAGCACCCATAGACCTTATCCCAGTAATCCTCCCATGAGAGAATCACCCTTCTCATAAGCTATTCCTCCTTTCATCTCACAGAAAAATCCTCGCCCTTCGGAACCCCTCGATCAGTATCCTTTCCAGAGGAACGTCTGTCTCGGCGAGAAGATATCTTATATGTCTCTTTTCGCAGAATTGCCCAATCTCTCGGCGAAACCTCTCAACCCGACGCCGGTATTCGCCCAGGCTTTCCTCGTCAGCGGTTATCTCCCTCGCCTCGCCGGTTTCCGCATCCACCAGCCTCAGCTCACCTGACAGATAAGGGTTTAACTCCTCTGACGCCAATACCTGAATGAGGTTCACCTCGAACCTGTTATAAAGCAGGTATTTCAGAGGTTCGGAGAAGCCCTTCGGATCTAGTAGATCCGAGATGAGGAAGAGCAGGCCAGGGCGCGGGGAACGGCGGACGAATTGGGCGAGGGAGCGAGACAGGTCCGTATCCCCGCCGGGTTTTAAATCGGAAAGCCGTCTCATCAAGTCTATAGCACCTCGAGCGGAGGAGAACCTCCGCGGGGGCAAGATGCGGTTATTGAAGGGTATCACCCAGACGAAATCATAGTTGGAAAGCGCTACATGCGCCGCTCCGACGGCGATCGAGGCCGCCATCTCAAGCTTGCCGAACCCCATGGAGCCGCTGATATCTATCATCAGATAGACATCCATCCTCTCCTCCAGGGTGAACTGTCTGAGATAGAGCCTATCAAGCCTGGCATAGACCCTCCAATCCAGATATCTCAGTTCATCCCCCGGAACGTACATCCTGTAATCAGCGAACTCCATTCCCGATCCCTTGTGAGGGCTGCGTCGCTGCCCTCTCATCGAGCCGCTGAACCTGCGGGTGACGTTAAGCCGAAGGGCCGAAAGCCGTCTCAGTAGGTCGGGGGATAAATCCAAATCCATATCAGATCCTCTCCAACTTGGCATACTCGGGCATGAGGGTCCTCTCCTCACCCGAGTCGAATCGAACGGTCACCCTTGCATCAACCCCTTTGCCGGTGACCTTTAAGATCGTCCCCGTACCCCACTTCGGATGTCTGACCCTTTCTCCCTTCCTAAACCTTTCGCCGGTATCATGATATCCTCTCACCGTCTCGGCGATTACCCTCATGACGGTGTCCTCGGAGGGTTTGAGCGTACGGGTGAGCTCACGCGGTATCTCATCCAGGAATCGAGATGGAATGCCGTAGATCTCATAGCCGAAGAGTCTTCTCTTGGACGCCCTGGTGAGATAGACCAGCTTCCTGGCCCTGGTTATCCCCACATAGCATAGCCTTCTCTCCTCCTCCAGCTCCGCCTCGCTGTCGAAGGATCGCTGATGGGGAAAGAGCCCCTCCTCCATTCCGGTTATAAAGACCACGTCGAACTCCAAACCTTTAGCGCTGTGAAGGGTCATCAGGACGACGTTATCCCCCTCGCCGAGCTCATCCGCTCCCGTCACCAGGGAGACCTCCTCCAGAAATCCCGCCAGCGTCGGCTGATCGGTCCTCTCCTCGTACTCCTCCGTCGCCGACAGCAGCTCCCTCACGTTTTCGACCCGGCTTTCGGCCTCAGGCGTTTTCTCCTGGAGGAGGTAGCTTATGTAATCCGTTCTTTCGAGGAGATCGCGTATGATCTGAGTGGGGGATAGAGAGAGGTCAAACGATTCCATGAGCTGGATGAAGTCTGCTATGGGTTTTTGCGCTCTCCCTATCTTGGGCACCTCTCCCCTGGCGGCGGCCTTCATCGCCTCATACAGCGTCAGGAAATTGCGTTCGGCATATTCGGTCAACCTTCTCATACTCGTTTCGCCTATCCGTCTGGGCGGCACGTTGATGATCCTGCGAAGGCTAACGGAATCGTTTCGGTTGACCATCACTCTCAGATACGCCAGAACATCCTTGATCTCTTTCCTATCGTAGAACCTGACATTTCCTACGATGGTATAGGGGATTCCGGCGCGCCGCATCGCCTCCTCGAGGTTTCTCGATTGAGCGTTGATCCTGTAGAAGATGGCGATCTCGCCGAACCTCACTCCTTTGCTCACCAAACGTTTGATCTGGGAGGCGATGAAATCTCCCTCCTCGGCCTCGTCCTCGGCCTCATAGATCACGAGCTTTTCCCCCTCCTCGTTCTCAGTCCACAGTCTCTTCTCCTTGCGATATCTGTTCTGGGATATAACGTGGTATGCGGCATCAAGTATCTTTTGGGTTGAACGGTAGTTCTGCTCGAGTTTAACCACCTTCGCATCGGGATAATCCCGTTCGAAATCGAGTATGTTTCTGATATCCGCCCCTCGCCAGGAGTAGATCCCCTGGTCGTCATCCCCGACGACGCAGATGTTGCGATGTGCCGATGCCAATAGGTTCACCAGCCTGTACTGGGCGAAGTTGGTGTCCTGATACTCATCCACCATTATATACCTGAATCTGTTCTGATATCGCTCAAGTACGTCTGGATGCTCGTCAAACAGTCTGACGCAGAGCATGATCAGGTCTCCGAAGTCGAGGGCGTTGTTCTCCCTGAGCTTCGATTGATATTCCTTGTATAATTTGGCAACGATGGTCTCGAAGTATTCGGTAGCCGATGCGGCGTACTGGTCGTAGTCGATGAGCTCGTTTTTAGCCCGGCTTATGGCGCCGATTATGGAGCGTGGATTATATCTCCTCTCCGATAGGTTCAGCTCACGCATCACCTCCCTCATGAGGCCGATCTGATCCGACTCATCGTATATGGTGAATGAGGGGGAATATCCCAGCCTCTCGATCTCCCTTCGCAATATCCTTGCACATGTGGAGTGAAAGGTTCCGACCCATATCGTTCGTGCGGGCAATCCTATAAGCCTCTCCAGCCTTTCCTTCATCTCACCGGCAGCCTTGTTGGTGAAGGTGACGGCAAGTATGTTGAAGGGGGATACCTTTTTAGCCTTTATGAGATAGGCGATCCTGTAGGTTATAACCCGCGTCTTGCCGCTGCCCGCTCCGGAGAGGATCAGCAAAGGACCTTCCGTATACATAACGGCCTCGCGCTGTGACCGATTCAGCTGGTTCAGTATCATCTGTACCTCATCCATCATCCTCTCCCGAAGAAAAGCCATCTTCGCTTTTTGCCCTCATCTCTCTTTTTCTCCTCTTCGGTCGGCTTTCCCGCTCTGCCTTTGATCTCGATCTTCACCCTTTTCAGGTCCTCTATCTGGTTTTCAGCGGCTTCGATCTGTTCTTTCAACGACCTCTGTCTGGCGGTTAGCTTTATGACCTCCTGGTTCATCCTATGGTTTTCCCTCATAAGTTCCTCCATATGGGCGGCCAGCTTTTTACATTCGGTCTCCGTCTTCTCGATTCTGGAGGCGAGCGTGCTGAACAGTTTCTCAGCCACAGCCGGGAGTTTTTTCATGATGACGCCTACTCCGCCGGTATACGCCATTACGGCGCACGGCGTCAGCGCTTTGACCGTAGCTGTCCGGGGTTCATTCATGATGACCGCCATTTCGCCCACGAAGACCCCGTTACCTTCTATCTCGGCCACCTTGCGTACTCCTTTATAGACACCAAGCTTTCCCTCGTTGAGTATGTATATCGTCCCGTCGTTTTCCTCACCCTCCGCTATTATCACGGCTCCCGGCTCGTAGTACCTGAGATTTGGATCCTCAGATGAAACTCTATAATTCGCCATCGCCCAACCACCTTGATTTTGAGAGATATGAGATGATATCGTATTTTATCACATGCTCGATGGTTAGGCAATCTCCAGGATCAAGATCCAGTCCTGGTAGAGAGGCGGCCGTGATAACGGTGGTTTCCAGTTTCCCTGTCCGTCCGGCTTCACCTCACCTATATCCCTTTCGCTGCCGTTCACAGGATTGAACAGGCGAGCTCGATATGAAACGTCCGACTCGAGTTCCCTCACCGTTACCCCCCACACTCCGCTTGGAAGGAAGATCATCCTCACCTCACCTGGGATGCCCCCCGCGAAGGGGGCGTAGTATCCGTTTTCCTCATCCGCCCTGGGTTCCACCCACTCCGGATGTGGCTCAAAGCGCCACCATTCATACCTCTGGAGCATCCGTCTCGCCAAGCCCAACTGACCGGATCCCGGCAGCTGATAGGCCTCCTCCCATGGCGTATCACCCCAGGACATGCCGTGAGGTGAGGGACCGTAAGGGGTTTCCCTGGTGTTGACCTGCCAGATGCCGTTGGCACCGTAGGTGTGACCGCATGTCCCGGATAGGATATTCGACCAGAACATGAAACGCTGTATCTCCTGACGGCAGGATTCCCCGATCCCTTCATAGCAGACTTCGCCGTTTATGACTGGCATAACGGGGTTTGAGGAATAAGAGCTCCTCACACGGCGGATCGTATTCGGAATACTGCGCCAAGAGCTATGCCCGGTCTGAAGCATGTCTATGTCGAGCAGCGACGGATCTTCAACCTGATTTCGGGCGGTGTCGGTGGGATGAATGGTAATGGGATGATGATACGGATCGATGGAACGCAGATAGGCTGCCAGCTCGGTCCATCCCTTCCTCTGAAGCTCGCTATCTCTCTCACGCCGTTCTGATAGGTAATAGGGCATGCATCCCTCTCCGGCGAGACACCAGACCACCGGATAAGCTCCATAACGGGCGACCAGATACCGCCAGTGCCGTTTCATCCTCTCCACGCCCATCCATACGAGATAGTATCCCCAACATCCGACGATACACGGCACTAGACCGGATTGAACCAGATGGTTTATGCGCAGGTCAGCCATATCGAAGTAGGAGGGATTAATTCGCGTGAAACCCTCCTCCCACGGGAAGCCCGCCTCATTTGCCCCGCGCTGATCAAAAGCGCTCATATCCGGGTAGAGCCCCGCCACGATCTGAATCACCGTGAATCCCTTACTGACTCGATCGGCCGTCAAGGTTTGAAAATCTCCAGGCCAGATCAGTCTTCGACACAGCCCCATCCACCACGTGTCGCCCAGCCAGAAGAAGGGGGTGCCATCGAGATGCTCCAGATAGCGTCTGTTCTCGCTCACGCGGAGAGGGCCATGTCGAAACAGCGGGTTATCTCCCTCGTAGGGTACTACCTCCACCGTTCCCTCCCGATCATGGAGGTCTGGATTGGAGGCATCGGAGCAAACGGATCGCCAGCGGTGTATCCCCACTCTCGGTGAGGCATAACGCACCCGCCAGGTCCCTCCCCCAGCCCAAAAAGCCGGAACTCGATGCTCTTCCCCCTCCGGATCGGTGAAGATCACATCCAACTCCACCTCATTAAAGGGATCGCGATATCCCTTCGCCGAGGTAAATGAAAACTCCATCACGCGGTTTTGCACCGCATAAAACATTCCCACCCTCCTATCTCACCAGATGGAGCCAATCGCTCAGCAGAAATCGCATTCTGCCGATCAGAATGGCTATACGCCCCATGACCGTGTTTCCGAAGGCCGAACCGAAGCCTATCATCAGGAAGATAATTCCAAGCCGTGAGACCCATCTGATTCCCCCCCTATGTTCGGCCGAGAAGAAGAAATAGGTCAGCGTGCTCAGCACGCCTATCACCATGAGGACGGCGTTGAAGATCTGAAAGGGACTCAGTTTTCCCAGCGCTCCGAACGGCGAGAGAGTGCCGTACATCTGCTGGTATATGTTGGCCTGTATTCCAAGGGGCAATGCTATTCCGGTCCCCAATCCCAATGAAAAGGCTATCGGGTATCTCACCAGCCAGCTCAATCTGGGTATGAACCTCATGAAGAAGAGTATGCCAATGATCGTCGGCACTATGATAAGCAATTTCTCAGGTTCGCCCGTGAATCCAGCCTTGAGATATCTCCAAACATATGGCACAAAGCCATCCCTATAGGTTAGCACGGCGGAATACCCCATCGCCACACCTACAAACAGGTGCTCGGCAAATTTATAAAAGGGGTTATCTTTGTAGAGGAAGCTATATATGCAGAGCGTGAGCAAGGCTGCTATCCATACACCCATCTATCTCCTCCTTCTAGCCAGGAAGAACTCCACGTTCCCGATCACCACAAGCAGGATGACCAGAACGTGGGCGATAGATTGTATGCTGAGGCCAAGCATCCCGAACCCCGGACGATCGATGAGCTTTTCATATTCGGCCGCGCCGAGCATTCCGGGTATCACCCCGACAAGCTGCTGGGCCTGGATATAGGGGTAGAGCTGTGAGACGATCACCATCGTCACGGCTGCTGCCAGTTTCTGATCGAACTTGGTATAGGCATAGGTTATCCACGCCTCCACGCTGTCGCCTGCCGCAAGATCGACCAGGAGATCTATGTCCTTATAGTTTTTCACCCTCCGCATTAGGGGGAACTGCGAGATCGGCCTCTTCTTATAATCCATATCGAACACCTTACCGATCTTCTCGCCCATCTGGAGCATAACGGTCGAGAATCCTGCCCTATAGCCCAGATAGACGTAATCCTCCCCATATCTTTTCCCCATCTCCTCTCCGACGAGCTCAAAGGCCTTCTGACCCAGTAACTTCCCCGTGGGCCATAGTGCTATCCCTATTGCCTTTATGTTCCTCTCGAAACAGTGTCTCAGCAGGGCTTCGGCGACAGGCTGAAGCTCGGGAGCGGTCGATGGACCGTAATCGAAGGAGAAGATAACCACCGAGCCTTCGGGAAGCTTATCTATGTAATCATAGACCATCCTTGTGGAATCCGACACCCTCTTGACGGGGAAATATATCTTCGCAAGTATGGGCACGGCCACCGCCAAAGCCACCAGGATGTAGATGAACCATCTTATCTTCATTCTTCTCCCCCTCCGAAGTGCGATCTCTCGATTCCCAGGATTATCTTCAGCGACTGAGCCACGCCTCCAAGCCCTACCCCCAAATATATGGCCCTTCTGGAAGCCATGTTCGGGTTGAACAGTATCCAGTCTTTCACCTTCACCGGCAATCCTTCGGGCAGGAATCCCACCTTGAGCTTAAGCCAATCCCAGATGTTGTTCCCTATCGGGATATTCCCGATCATCACCAATATAGCCGCCACCAGAAGCAGCGTTGCCTCTAACGTTCGAGCTCTGAACGCCCTGTAAGCCGCAGAGACGATAAAGAAAGCTAACAGCGAGAACATGGTGGAATCCAGAGGCGTTTGAACGTTATAGAAGAGCCAGTCGAAGAACCTCTCCTCCTTCATATCCGCCAGCCAGGCGATGACCATTCCCACCAAACCGGCTATCAGGACGCCGCTGTAGAAAGCGTTGGATCCTCCCCGTCTTATCCTTCTGGTGTGAATTCCGAGCAACGTTCCCAGCCCTATTACAAATCCGAAGACCGCTATCACCCTCAACCAGTTAACCGCTTCCTCGTAGAGGGCCTGAGAGTACTGATGGGGAATGAAGAACTGGATAGCCATCGTCATGCCGCATATGAAGCAGATCAGAAGCGGTATTCTCTGCCTCATCCCTTCACCTCGTCTTGGCTATGTTGAAGAACTCCGTTGCCCAATGGAGGTCTAACATCTCCGAGATAAGACCCAGGATGAGCATCGCCATGAGGATGAGCTTCCCGATGTCCTGCCCTCGCACCGTCCCCAAAAGCTTAGGTTCTCTGGATAGATACGCGCTTGCGGCGAACATCTCCTCCCCTATCAGGGTGTAATCGCATGCTGCTATGAAGAAGGGCAGCTGAGCATCGGAGGTGGTTCCGGCGATCTGGATCGCCCCTACCGTATTGGCGGTCTCGGCCAGGATGAGCGACTCGGCGTAGAAATACCCCTGTAGAAACACGGCGCCCGGCCTCTCGCGGGCCATTATCCCATCGACAGCGGCCGTATAGGCGAACTGCATGTCAGAGAGGAAGAAAATATCGCTTTCAACATATCGATCCGGTCTTCCGGCCTGTGAGTAGGAGTTTCGAGCGATCTCCCTGACGATATTCATAACGACCGGATCAGCACATGGCACCAGGAGCCTCGTCTCGTATTCGGCGCATCTCCGGGCGACCTGCGCGAGTATGTTCATCGATGCGATGGTGGTTAAACTTCCCGCTCCGGATAGACCCAGAATATAGAGAACTGGCTTGCCCATCTCCGTAGCCCTACCTATCGCTTCGTCCACCGCCTCCAGTCCTGGGATCTTTCGTATCCTCATATCCGGATGAGCCATGTAGAGGCTCACCAGGATAACGGCGGAGAGGACAACTAAACCGACCAAAACCCATATCCTCCCTGTGTGGAACCATTCGCCCGTGGGCTTTACAGGTCCTACCACTGCCGATCTCGACTCCTCTCCCTTTCCATCCAGAGCGACCAGGATGTAGTAGTAGGACTTATTCGGCTTGACCGTCTCGTCAATATAGGAGGTTTTTTCGGATGAGAGGGGCTTATCCAGGATGGGCTTAAATTCGCCTGAGGGAGATTCGGAGCGGAGGATGTTATATCCAGTTGCCTCCTTGACCGGCTCCCAGGAGATTATCACTCTGTTTCCTGCATCGTTGGGAGCATCTTTCAGTGTGACCTGACGAGGTGGAGATATGGCCTGGGCTGCTATAGGTGAGATGAGGAGGGCGATCCAGACTGTCCATGTTGTTATCTTCCACATCTCCTCAACCTCCATCGATTTAACACGGCGGATTGTTGAGGACAAGTATATCACATCGTCACACCGCGTTCAACTTTAATTTGCCTTCGGCAGCTAGGGCCGCGTTCCAGAGCCTGGCGACGGTGATCTTGAAACGCCATATCGAAAGCTGTGTCGCCGAGGCGATGACCTCCGGTTCTGAGAGGGAGAGAGCGGAAAAGATAGACGAGCTGGTGGAGGTGTTCTCCAAGTTCAGCGGCGTATAGCGGCTATTTCCCTATGCAGAACTGGGAGAAGATTCTGTCCAGTATCTCCTCGCTTGTGACCGCTCCGACTATCTCCCCCAGACAGTTCAAAGCGCCACGGAGGTCCACGGCGATGAGTTCCGGCGGCTCGCCCCTGCCGATGGAGTCCATGGCGTATGAGAGGCTCTCAAGTGCTCTCCTCAGCGCATCCCTATGTCTGAGGTTTATCGCCACAGAGGGATCGGACGAAATGACCCTGCCGCCCGTTATGAGCTTGACGATCTCCGCCTTCAGCTCGTCCATGCCGATCTCCTTGAGAGCGGATATCCTCACGATCCGCCTGTTCGAGTGCTTCGCCAGATCCTCCGATGAGATCCGAGAGGGCAGATCTATCTTGTTCATGACGATCAGGGCGGGCTTATCTGAGATAAGCTTGAGAAGTTCGAAATCCTCCTCCGTAAGCTCCTGTGAGGAGTCGAACATGGCCAGCACCAGATCGGCCATCTCTATCATCCTCTTGCTTCGCTTAACCCCTTCCAGCTCAACGGGATCGGTCGTCAATCTTATGCCGGCGGTATCGATGATCCTCACCGGTATACCACCTATGTTTATGTACTCCTCGATGGAGTCGCGGGTGGTTCCCGGTATATCCGTCACGATAGCCCTTTCCTCGCTCAGTAGTCTGTTGAGGAGGCTGGATTTGCCGACATTGGGTTTGCCAGCTATAACGGCTCGAACCCCTTCACGCAGTATCCTCCCTTCTTTTGCCGTCTCGAGCAATCTTTTCATCTCCTCAGCGGCCGCATTCAACCTCTCCATTATCTCATCGGGCGGCATGAAGTCCAGATCCTCATCGGGAAAATCTATCGATGCCTCGATCTCGGCCAGGATCTGAGCGATTGAGTTTCTCAATTTTCGGATCTTCTCAGAGAGTCCGCCGAGGAGCATATTCGCGGCCGCTTTAAGGCTCAGGTCCGTCTTCGCCCTTATCAGATCTATGACCGCCTCGGCCTGGCTGAGATCTATCCTCCCGTTGAGGAAGGCCCGTTTGGTGAACTCACCTGGTTCGGCGAGCCTTGCTCCCTGGCGCAGGAGGAGATCGAGCACCTTTGCCGTCACGACCGCTCCGCCATGGCAGTTTATCTCGACGATATCCTCCCTCGTGTAGGTGTATGGGGCGCGCATGACGGAGAGGAGGACCTCATCGATGATCCGGTTCGATTGTGGATCGACGATATGGCCGTATATGATGGTGTGTGATCTGACGCGGGTCGGACTTTTATCGGGACGAGCGGGCCTGAAGACGGAATGGGCTATCCGGATCGCCTCAGGCCCGCTGAGCCTGACGATGCTTATGCCGCCCTCGCCAGGCGGCGTGGATATCGCCGCTATGGTGTCAGATGCCATGTTCGCGCTCATAGCCCTCACGTGTTGTTATGACGACGCACCTGTTATCCCCTTCTCCTCTCGAATAGGTTCTCACTTCCTCATCGTCCTGAAGGGCGAGGTGAATGATCCTACGCTCGTGCGCCGGCATGGGTTCGAGGACTATCTCCCTGCCGGTCATCTTAACCTTTTCGGCAAGCCTGTGGGCCATATCTTCGAGAACCCGTTTTCTCTTCTCCCGGAATCCTCCGGCATCGAGGATTATCCTCTTTTTGACGAGCGCCCTCCTGTTGACTATGTTATTGAGGATAAACTGGATCGCCTGAAGGGTTTCACCCCGCCTTCCGATGATCAAACCGGCATCCGGCGATGAGATGTTTATGTGTATGACGCCCTCGATCGTCTCGCTCTCGAGCTCGCATTCGACTCCCATGAGGTTTATCAGCCGTTTCAGGACAATCTCCGGCGTGGAGTAAGGGTCCTCTTTGAGGGTAACCCTGACCTTGGCCGGTTTGGCTCCGAGACCGAGAATTCCTTTGCTACCCTCGCTCAGAACCTTAACGATCACTTGATCTCTCGTCACTCCAAGCTCTTTGAGAGCAAGCTCGAGAGCCTCCTCCGGAGTTCTGCCTTCCCGTTCGATGTATTGCGGGGCCATCATGATACCTCCTTTTTATCTCCGATCGACCACCAGTTCATTATGTATTGTTGTATGATGGTAAGCACGTTGTTGCTCAGCCAGTAAAGCACCAATCCTGAAGGGAAACCGAAGAAGAAAAGGGTGAAGATGAAAGGCAGATATTTCATATATTTGGCCTGCTGTGGATCGGTCGACGCCGTAGATATCTTCTGTTGGTAGAACATCGAGATTCCCATCAATATCGGTAATATCCTTATCGGTATTCCGATCCCCGGTATCACTCCCAGGGTATCCGGCTCCGAAAGGTCTTTGATCCACAGGATAAAATGGGCACCTCTCAGCTCGATGGCCTCTCTCAACGTGTTGAACAGCGCCCAGAAAATCGGAAGCTGCAGTAGCATGGGCCAACATCCGCCCATCGGATTAACTCCGTGTTCCTTATATAGCTTCATCAGCTCCTTGTTCATCCTCTGCGGGTCATCTCTGTATTTCTCCCTCAACTTCGCTATCTTAGGCTGCAGCCTCTGCATCTCCCTTGTGGATTTAATCCGTTTAAGGGTTAGAGGATAGAGAACTATGTTGATCAGGATCGTCAATAGGATTATAGCCGCCCCGTAGTTACGAACGAGGCCATGGAAGAAGAGGAGGATTGAAAGCATTATCTTCGAAAGCCATCCGAAGAAACCGAAGTTGATCAGTTGATCGAGCCTTATCCTGTAGATCGGGTTCCCCGGCGCCTCGACCTTTTTGAGGAGCGAGTTGACCTTTGGGCCGACGAAGAGCCGGAACCTGTTGGACTTGACCTCCTTAGGAGCTAGGTTAAGCCCGGTGACGACAAGTTCGACAAGATCATCAGGGGATTCGACATACATCGGCACGGTTTGTTCTGAGGTGGTGATCTTCTTTATCATATATATTGAGTTCAATGACTGATCAGGGATTATCGCCGCGGCGAAATATCTGCTATTGAGGGCAACCCACAGCGGCTTTGAGGGTCTCTCTTTCTCCTTCTGTTTCTTGACCAGCTTCCCTTCAACCGTGAAGACCCTTGGACCATATCTCCTCATGGATTTCTTCGAATCAGAGCTTATACCTGGCCCCCACTTTAAGCTGTAACCGCCTTTCATCCGATCGAGTGGGCTATCTGAGAGGTTTTCAAATTTGATCTCCATATCCACCGTGTAGGTCTCCTTGTGGAACGTCAACACCTTTTTGACGGCGAGAAGTTCTCCGAGCCTTGCTGTAAAGGTGAGCGTACCGGTCGGATTTTGATCCGTCAAGACCAGCTCGTTTTTGTCCGCCTCCCACGTCCCTTCGGCGGCGAGCCACTGAAGCGATGGATCCTCAAACTCCATCTCAAGGCAGTACATGGCCGAAAACGGGATGAGATCTATCGGCTCCGCGGTCTGAGAATGCTTCTTACGGTATCCCTTCAGCTTCCAACTGATAGCGGTGGCATCCTTTGTATCGAACTTGGCCGTATACAGATCCGTCTCGACCGTCACTATCTTACCCCTCTTCCCCGCTTTCTCAGGAGGGGGTTTCGATATCTCGACCGATTCGACCTGAGGTTGAGGTTCGGGCTGAACCTCCTGTTGGGCAGTTCTCTCCTCGGCCTGTTTCCCCCTCGCACCGGGTGGACCTATCTTCGTCTGAAGATATATCCATCCGATCATCACCAATCCCATTAGCACGAGCGCTATCACATATCTCTTATCCATGTCGAACAGCTCCTCAACGCGTAAATTAATTTTAGGTTGGAGATGGCAGTGGATTTACACGAGGGGATCGTATCCGCCTGGGTTGAACGGATGGCATCTGAAAAGCCTTTTCAGGGAAAGCCAGCCGCCTTTGATCAGGCCGTATTTCGAGATCGCCTCCATCGAGTATTGAGAGCAGGTGGGATAGAATCGGCACGATGGAGGGAAAAGAGGCGATAGGAGGATCTGATATCCCCTTATCAAGAGGATAGCCAACTTAGAGGGTAAAATGAAAACCGTTCTCCTTTTTCCTTTCACCATCGGCCTCCTCTTTCAGGATCCTCGCCCTTCTGAAAAGATCAAGCATGGCGGCCTGGGTTTGTTGACATTTCATGGTGATCGCCGGGGCTCGCCCGACCACCACTATGTCGTAACCCCCTTTCAATTTATCCTTCAAAAGCCTATATGATTCCCTGATAAGCCTTTTAACGCGGTTACGTTTGACGGCCTTTCCAAGCTT
>CAZHVH010000011.1:21666-23403 GCA_964535855.1 uncultured bacterium | reverse complement strand
CAGAGGATTGAAACGGTTGAAGGAGGTTCTCGATGAGAAGACACTTAAGGGATGAGGAGGGGAATCGCAAATTTGTAGGGGCTAGGCATTCTTCTTTGAATGCCTAGCCCCTACTTTATTGCACCTATCGGGTTCCTGTGATATAATCTTGTCCGGTAATCCCGAACAGGGGTGAACGAATTGAGAAGTATGACGGGTTATGGGCGAAGCGCCGTTGAGACGCCCTTCGGTAAGCTCGTCGTCGAGGTCAAAACGGTCAACCACAGATACAGTCAGATCTCCTCGCGGATTCCCCCTCAGATCTCATCGCTCGAACCGAAAATACTGAAATTGCTGAAACATAGGATCGCCCGAGGGCAGATCTATCTGAACATGGAGTTGATCTCCGATGAGGGAGCTACCCTTCCCAAATGGGTTACGGTGGATATCGATCTTGCCAGACAGTACAAGCGCCATCTCGATTCCCTCCGTGAATCCCTTGGGATAGGCGAGCCGGTTTCGCTCTCATTGATAGGATCGATGCCCGGGGTTTTCGAACTGGTCGAGCCCGAGTTAGATGAGGGGGAAGTGTGGCGATGGCTGGAGAGAGGACTGAACGAGGCCCTGGATGCCCTGGACGAGACGAGGCTCGCCGAGGGAGAGAGGATGAAATCGGATATGTCCCAGCGGCTTTCCCTCATCGCCGGATCGGTGGAAAGGATCAAGGAGATCGCCCGAAACGACGTGGAAAGGTACATGAGAAAACTCTCGGAGAGAATGAGGGAGATCTTAGAGGGCGGATACGACGAATCGAGGCTCATGATGGAGGCGGCCATGTTGGCCGAAAGATCGGATATCTCTGAGGAGATCGTCCGTATGGAAAGCCATATAAGACAGTTCAGGGAGCTCGTGGGATCAGAGGGGCCTGTCGGCAGGCAGATGGATTTCCTGCTGCAGGAGATGCTCAGAGAGGCCACGACCATGGCCTCCAAGGCCATATCGGCCGAGATCGTCTCCGAAACGGTGAGGATGCGATCGGAGATAGATAAACTGAGGGAGATGGCACAGAATGTCGAGTGATGGACAGGTCATCGTCATATCCGGGCCTTCCGGCTCGGGCAAAAGCAGCCTCGTCGATCTGCTTCTTAAGAGAAATCCATCCCTACGCCGTTCTATCTCCGCCACAACCCGCAGGCCCAGACGAAGGGAACGTGATGGCATAGATTACCACTTCATGAGCGTCGAAAGGTTTAAGGAAGGGGTGGAGAGAGGGGAATTCCTGGAGTGGGCGGTCTATAACGGGAACTACTACGGCACACCCAGAAAACCGGTGGATGAAGCTATCTCCAGAGGTGAGGATATCCTGTTGACGATAGAGGTTCAAGGGGCAGCTCAGATAAGAAAGATCTATCCCGACGCCCTTTTCATCTTCATTCTGCCACCTTCTCCGGAATCGCTGAGGGAAAGGATCAGAAGGCGCGGGAGCGAATTGGAGGAGGAGATCGAACGAAGGCTCCGGATAGCGGAGGATGAGATATCCAGGATAGAGATCTACGACTTCTTCGTGATCAACGAGGAGGGCGAGCTGGAGAGAGCTGTCGAGGAGGTGGAGAGGATCATATCGGTCGGAAAACACCGTTTGACTAAGGGGAGGATCGAGAAGATCAAACGCTTATATAGGGTGAGGACTTTAGCTCCGGTATGACTGGACTAAGCATAAAGGATATCAAAGCAAATCTCGATAGTATGATGTGGAAT
>CAZHVH010000011.1:0-21566 GCA_964535855.1 uncultured bacterium | reverse complement strand
GACTGGACTAAGCATAAAGGATATCAAAGCAAATCTCGATAGTATGATGTGGAATCTCCATCAGGAGTTCGGAGATCGACTTATAGCCGTTGTCGTTTATGGAAGTTATGCTCGTGGATCGGCTAAACCGAAATCTGATGTTGATCTTCTGGTGGTGGTGAGGGGACTGCCGCGAGATTGGGATACCATTCACCGTTTGGAGGATAAGTGGACGTTCAAAGGGCGACAATTTGGAAAGCGCTTCCAAGTTATGTTTGTAAGCCCGGAGGATGTAGAAGATTCCGTGGAATATGCGGCGCCGTTGATGCTGGAGATTTATAACGCTCATAAAGTTATCTTTGATCAGAATGGATTCTTCAGAAACTGTATAATTCGTATGGAGCATCTCATAAAGGAACGAGGAATCCGAATGAAAAGACAGGGGGTCTGGGAGGTTCCTGAGAGTGTTATCCCATCGTGATATCAGCCGGGCTTTACTGATAGAGGCATATACCGATTTAAAGGCAGCGCAAGTACTAAGGCAGGCGGGCATTTACGCTCGATGTATAGCCCACTGTCAACATACCGTGGAAAAGACGCTTAAGGCGGCATTGGCCATTAGGGATGTGCTCATCACCGATCGTCATGAAATATCAGAGGATTTCAGGCAGACTTACTTTGACTGGGAATGCTGCAGCGAATTGGCGGACATCGCTGTTGAGATGGAAGCAATGAGGTCCCGCACGGAATATCCGCTATTTGGACGCCGAGATCTACCTATATGGCTTCCCTCTGAACGGTATACGGAAGCCGATGCAGATGAGGCTTTGGAGAAAACTCGATATGTGTTTAACACGGTGAAGTGCCGGTTATCGGACGAGTATGATATCCATTTCGAGATCGGAGGTGATAAGGTATGAGAAACGTGATGATCGAGGATCTGGAGGAGATCGTCGGAAACAAGTATCTCGCCGCCAATATCGCGGCCAGGCGTGCGCGTCAGCTTAACATAGGCGTTAGACCCAAGATCAAAACGAGCCACATAAAATATCCCACCATAGCGCTGGAGGAGTTGGCCGCCGGAGAGTTGGAATATAAACCGCTGCCACGAGAGGCCAAACCGGATAGGGCTCTCTATCCGAGCAGGGAGGTGGACGAGGAGATCTCCGAGGAGTTCCGCAAGCAGATGCGATTCGTCACCGAGAAGGAGGAGATGAGAATGGATAGAGAGGCCATGGAGTTCGAGGATACCTGATGGACGTCCTTAAGGATAAGAACATACTTCTAGGGGTCACCGGAGGGATAGCGGCCTTCAAGGCCGCCTCCCTCACCAGTCAGCTTGTCAAGTCGGGGGCGAACGTAAAGGTGGTGATGACCCATAACGCCACCCAGTTCATCTCGCCGCTTACCTTTCAAACGCTCTCGCGCAACCCCGTCTATCTCGACATGTTCTCCCCCGTCAGTTGGCAGCCGGAGCATATATTGCTGGCCGACTGGGCGGAGCTTTTCGTCATAGCCCCGGCGACCGCCAACGTCATAGGCAAGCTCGCCCACGGGATAGCGGACGATCTTCTGACTACGGTCGCCTTGGCCGTCAGATGTCCCATCATATTGGCCCCCGCCATGAACTCCAATATGCTCGATAACCCTATCCTTCAGGATAACCTGAGATATCTGGAGGAGAAGGATTTCCTCATCATCGCCCCCGAATACGGTCCCCTTGCATGCGGATATGAGGGGAGAGGAAGGCTGGCCGATCTGGACGTGATCGCCGAGGCGATCAGGATGGTCCTGACACCCAAGGACCTTGAGGGGATCAAAGTTTTGGTTACAGCCGGACCGACAAGGGAGAGTATCGATCCGATCAGGTTCATCACCAACAGGTCCAGCGGCAAAATGGGATATGCCCTGGCGAGAGCCGCCCGTGACAGAGGCGCACAGGTAACCCTGATAAGCGGTCCCACATCGCTCAAACGCCCTCCGTATATGGACTTCGTCCAGGTCGAAACCGCCCTGCAGATGCGAGATGCCGTGATGGAGCGGTTTAAATGGGCGGATGTGCTCATCATGGCGGCCGCCGTGGCGGATTACAGGCCAAGAGAGAGCATGGAGCACAAGCTCAAAAAATTCGATTCAGAGCTGATTCTCAGGCTCACACCTAACCCCGATATCCTCGCCGAGCTGGGCGGAGCAAAGGAGGATAAGATCCTGGTCGGATTCGCCGCGGAGACCGAACATGTCGTCTCCAACGCCCTGGAAAAACTGCACGCCAAGAACCTCGATCTGATCGTCGCCAACAACGTCCTCGAACGCGGAGCCGGTTTCGAATCCGATACCAATATCGTCACGATAATAGACGAAAGAGGGAAAGCCGAAAAGCTTCCGATCCTCCCCAAGGATGAGGTCGCACACAGGATTCTGGATAGGATATCAGAGATGATCCGCGGTGAAGGTTAGGCCCAAAAGAAACCTGGGACAGAACTTCCTCAGGGATGAGAGATACCTGATTCGCATCGTCTCATCGGCGGAGGTGTCAGAGGATGATCTCATCCTGGAGATCGGAGCGGGCACGGGCGAGCTGACACGGTTCCTGATCGATCGGGCCGATCAGGTGATAGCGATCGAGATAGATGATGATCTGATCCCCATCCTGGAAGAGAGCTTCTCGTCCTCATCCAAACTTTATCTCCTCCACGCCGATGCCCTGAAGCTGGATTGGGTGAACCTGATCAGGGGGATCAGCCCTCATCGCAAGGCCAAGCTTGTGTCGAACATTCCCTATTACATAACAGCGCCTCTCATCGAGAAGGCGATAGAAAGCAGATCGGTCCTGAGCCTATGCGTCCTAACGGTTCAACGTGAGGTTGCGCGGCGGATATGTGCCTCGCCCGGCGGTAGGGAATACGGGTCTTTGAGCATAATGGTTCAGTATCACGCCGATGTGGAGAGGCTTTTCGACATACCGCCTGGGGCCTTCCGTCCGAGCCCCGAGGTCTCATCCAGCGTCATCAGGATCAGGTTCAGGGAGGAGCCGAGGGTAAAGGTGAAGGATGAGAGGTTGTTTTTCAGGATCGTCAGGGCGGCCTTTCAGCAGAGGCGCAAGATGATCGTAAACGCCCTCAGATCGCTCGGCCTTGATAGGAAAGAACTGGAGGAGGCATTGAAACGAGCCGATATATCTCCGGAGAGCCGCCCTGAGATGCTGAGCCTGGAGGAGTTCGGGAGGTTGGCCGATGGGATGGCTGAACGCGTTTAACGTTTTAACGTTCAACGTCCTAACGCTCAGTTTCATGCTATCATCTATACCCCTCGCGGATGTCAAGACAATATCGACGATCAGGGCAGCCATGCATTCCCTTACGATCAAATCGGAATTCGACGTCGCTGAAAGGAGAGTCATCTTTCACACGGCGATGGAGCTCCCATCTCCTCCCGAAGGGCTGAGGTGGAGGCTTGATCTTTACTCGTCTGATGGAGAGCTCATCAAACGATTCGAAGGTGGGAAACTTCCTCCAGGCATGATCGTCTGGTCGGTGCCAGGTGATCTGAGCGGAGGTGTGATCTACCAGCTCATTCTGTCATTTAGGAGCGTTGATTTCCCATCGACGCCACGGGCTATTTTCCTGCCCACTCCACATCTCACCTCCAAGCTCCCTAAGTTTCGCCTTCAGGCTCGACCAAGGGAGCTATCAGGCGAAACCCCCATCCTGCTGATCATCACTCCCATCGGAACAGCCCATCCATCTATCCGGCCGGAGCTATATGTGATGGATGGGGAGGGAAGGGAGGTATGGAGGAGGAAACTGGATGATGGACCGGAGCTGGTGAGATGGGACGGGAAGGATGCCCGGGGCAAATCGGTCAGCCCAGGGGTGTACATATGCGCGGTAAGGGGAGTCGATATGATCCTTTCGAATTTCGTCATTCTGACCGTGCGATCTCCCCAGGAAAGCAGCTCCTTCTTCTCATCCTCGATAACCTTTCACCCCGAATCGGAGAAGCTCACCCCGCGAGGGATGGATCAGATCGATGAAGTTCTCTCCTTTATCAGGGCCCACCCCGGTGTGGCCGTGAACCTCAGAGTTGGGCTTCCTCTCAACGATCCCATTCAAGGGATGGAGCTGGTCTATAGAAGGGTCAAAGAGGTGGTGGAATATCTTAATCGGGCTTCTCCGGGCCCTATACGGATAGCGGGGCTTATCCCGGGGGGCGATGAGGTCAGGGTGGATTTAGTTCCCTCCCAAAGCGGAAATTTCTTCCCATCCCTCACTCTTCCCTCCGATCGGAACTCCAATTCTCCCTAGTCGTTTAGCCCTCAAAGGCATGGCATAGAAATTGCTTCCTATTAGGCGCCGAAGGAACAAGGGTTCTCGAAAGCTATTTCGCCGCGGACGGCGGACTGCCGACCGCGGACGTTCATGAGCGGGAGGTTTTATAGATGGCGAGGGAGGAGAGAGCTGAAGGAAAGGAAGAGAAAAGGGAAGGTTCGGGGATGTTCAAGAATCTCATCCTGTATCTGGGAACTTTGATCGCTTTAACGGCGGTCGCGTATGTGATGGTGACAAGGTTTATGCCCGCACCTCCCTCCAACGCCTCGATACAGCAAGGAGCAATTCAGAAGAGGAAAGCCGAAGTTCCGGAGGAGGAAGATGCCGCCGCGGTGGAAGGAGAGAGTGGGGTGCTCTATGAGTTTGGAGATGTCATCGCCAATCCGGCCGAAACCGAGGGAACCAGATTCCTGAAGGTGACCATCTACCTGGAACTGCGTAAAGGGGAGTATCAGAAGATCGTGGAGAAGTATAAGCCCAAGCTACAGGATGTGACCCTGCAGATCCTCTCCTCGAAGACGGTAGAGGAGCTGGAGGACGTATCTAAGAGGGGAGATCTTCGAAAGGAGATAACTGATGCCATGAACTCAATACTCGGAAGAAAGGTTGTGCTGAAGATATTCTTCACCGAGTTCGTCATCCAATGATCAGAGGTTGAGGAGATGGAGAAGCTTCTCTCTCAGGAGGAGATAGATGCCCTTTTAGACGCCATATCGAATAAGAGGATCGATGAGGCGCGCCAGACCCCACAGGGAGAGTCGAAATCCGTCAGGCTTTACGATTTCAGCAGGCCGGGCAGAGTTTCGAAGGATTACACCCGCTCCTTACACATCCTACATCGCCATTTTGCCAGAATCTACAGTTCCTCCCTCTCATCGCTTCTGAGAACGCTTGTGGAGATAGAATGCACACAGGTGGAGCAATTGACGTATGGTGATTTTCTGATGTCTCTTTCGGAGATGTCCTGCCTTGTCATATTCTCCATGGAGCCGCTCAAAGGGGTGGCGGTGATGGAGATAGGGCCGCAGTTGATATTCCCCATGGTGGATAGGCTCCTGGGGGGAGCGGGAATGACGTCAGTGGAACCTCATAGGATGACCGAGATCGAAAAATCCATAATAGAGCGAGCCGTACGCGCCTCCTTAGAAGCCCTCGGCGAGATATGGGGATACGTCTCCAAGGATATCGACGTTGAGCTTCAGAGGATAGAAACCGATCCACAATACGTTCAGGTCGTTGCCTCCAGCGATACGGTGATGTTGATCGTGTTTGACGTTAAATTCGGCCAGACGATCGGGATGATGAGTATATGCTACCCTTTCTCGATGATAGAGCCAGCTCTCATCAACGCCCGACCCGAGCAGTGGCTCTTCAACTATCACAGCGGTGGCGACGAGAAATACACGCCCGAGATCCGGAGAAGAGTGGAGAAAGCGGACATAGTTGTCAGAGCTCATTTTCCACCCAGTAAGATAAAGCTCGGAGATCTCCTGAAGCTGAAAGTGGGCGATATTATCAAGCTCGATGTGAGGATTAAAAACGGAAAGCTTCTCGATCCGGTCATACTGGATGTCGGCGGCCAGAAACGGTTCGTCGCCAGACCAGGAAGGGTCGGTAGAAAGAAGGCCGTCAAAATTATCGGCGTTCTAACCGATGAGGATGAAATAAACCTCTACGGGACCGGGAGTGTGAAAGATGGAGAATCTAAAGCCTGAGGAGATAAACAATATGTCGCCGGAAGAGCTTCAGAACCTGGCTAATTCCTCCCAGGAGGATGTCCTAGGTGAGGAGTTCCAGGTGGAGGAGGGAGAGGAGAACATATCGATACCGTATGAGGAGGAGCTCCCGAAGGACAACATAGAGCTGTTAATGGATGTCGAGCTGGACGTCATAATCGAATTGGGTAGGACCAGGATGCGGATAGGGGACATATTGAGGCTGGTGCCGGGCGCCATAATCGAGCTCGACAAGCTCGCCGGTGAGCCGGTGGATGTTCTGGTCAACAACAAACCCATTGCCAAGGGAGAGGTGGTGGTCCTGGACGAGAACTTCGGCGTGAGGATCACCAGCATAATCAATCAGGAACAAAGGCTTAAAAGTCTAGGGTGAGGGGATGAAGGGGCGTTCGTTAAGTTGCGGCGTTCGTTGTGTTATAGCGTTCGTTGCGCTCGGCGCAATAGCGCAATTCGCCTGGGCGCAGCAATCAGGGTTCAAGGATGAACTCGATTATGAGAAGCCCGATCTTCCAGGCATGCCCGATCTTCTGGGGGCGACGTTGCGGGTAGCACTAGGGCTTATCCTCGTGATAGCCCTTCTCATCGGAGGCTTTTACCTTCTGAGAAGGTTTTCGGGTAAAGTGGGTTTACAGGAGGAGGGCGTACCGGTCAGACTACTCTGGCAGCAGAGCATCGGGCCGAGGCGATCCATATGCCTGGTCAAAGTCCTCGATAAGGTGCTGGTATTGGGTGTGACGAACACGGTCATATCTCATCTGATGACCCTCACGGAAGGGGAGGCGAACTCGCTTGAGATCCGCCCGAGGATGGGTGGGCCAACTGATTTCATCTCAGCCTTCAAAAGGCTGGGTGGGTTGAGGTTTAAGAGATGAGAAGGTGGATCGCCGTGGCCGTGATCGCTCTGTTTCTGACCCCCTGCCTCTGTCAGGGCCAGGGAGTCATACCCTTGCCTCGTATCACCGTCGGTGTGGGCGCGGCCGATACGGGAAATCCAGGGCAGCTTTCCACCGCCATACAGATCCTCTTCCTCATAACCGCCCTCTCCTTAGCGCCTGCCTTCCTGATTATGATGACCTCGTTCACCAGGATCATAGTGGTGCTTTCGTTTTTAAGGCATGGGCTCGCGACCCAGCAGTTGCCGTCCAACCAGATACTGGCGGGGTTAGCATTATTCTTAACCGTCTTCGTGATGATGCCCATATGGAGGGATATAAACGAGGATGCCCTGAAACCGTATCTGGATGGCAGGATAGATCAGTCTCAGGCGTTCCATAACGCCGTCTTCCCTCTCAGGAAGTTCATGTTCAAACAGACGAGGGCGAAGGACCTTGCTTTGATGGTTAAGCTTTCTGGGATGTCGAAACCCAAAAACGAGGATGACGTGCCCACATATGTCCTGATACCGGCCTTTGTGATCAGCGAGCTGAAGACGGCATTTCAAATAGGATTTCTCCTGTTTGTGCCGTTTCTGGTGATAGATATGGTCGTGGCCTCGATATTGATGGCCATGGGGATGATGATGGTGCCGCCGGTGATAATCTCGCTGCCGTTCAAGGTTTTGCTTTTCGTGCTTGTGGACGGATGGAACCTCGTCGTCGGCTCACTCGTGGGGAGTTTCAGATAGGGGGAGATCATGGAGCTTGAAAGGACCGTCTACATATTAAGCGAGGCGATAAAGCTTGTCTTTCTGCTTTCCGGGCCTGTGTTGCTGGCCTGCTTAGGCGTGGGGCTCATAGTAAGCGTGCTTCAGGCGATCACCCAGATCCAGGAGATCACCCTCAGCTTTGTGCCCAAGATATTGGCCGCCTTCGTGACGTTGGCGATATTTCTGCCGTGGATGCTGAAGCTGGCCGTCAATTTCACCACGGCTCTGCTTAGAAACACGAACCTGTTTATCAGATAATCTGACCCGTTTTTGGTGAACTAAGGATGGGAGTAGATTTAGCAGAGATGGAAAGGTTCATATTGGTCCTCTTCAGGGCTGCCGGGGTGGTGGCTTTCGTGCCTTTTTGGGGGAGCAGGCTGATACCCGTTAAGGTCAAGATAGGGCTTTGCTTCATCCTGGCCGTCGTATTCTACTCTATATCGTCGGGGGCAAGCTTTTCGCCGACAGAGGACATATTCAAGCTGAGCTGGATGATACTGAAGGAGACGGCCATCGGCGCTGTGTTAGGTCTGGCCGGGCATATGGTGTTCTCCGGAGTTGAACTCGCCGGCGAGATGGCGGGGATGCAGATGGGTCTCAGGATGGCGACGGCCGTGGACCCTCAGTTCGAAGCACAATCATCCCTGTTGGCCCAATTCAACACGCTCTTCGCCTTGATGGTGCTTCTGGCGATAAACGGACACCACTGGTTCATGGAGGGCCTGGCCAAATCGTTTCGCCTTATCCCACCTGGAGGGGCAGTGCTGCGTGAGGCCACCTTCGCTCGGGTGATAGCCCTTGCGGGAGAGCTGTTCCTGATAGGTCTGAAGATGAGCGCTCCGATAGTTGTGGCCATGCTGATGACAAACGCCGCCTTGGGGTTGATGGTGAGGGTGGTACCTCAGATGAACATCTTCGTCATAGGATTTCCCGTTCTGATCGCCGTCGGGCTGATCGTCCTTTTCTTCTCCCTGAAGGCTATCGCCTATCTCCTGATGAACCTTTTCCTGCAGATGCATAAGGACATCGACTTTCTCATCGGAGAACTGGGATGAGGGAGAGGGGTTTAAGCTCAACGGAAGTTGAAAGGCTATCGGCTATCTTGAGAAATGAAGCGGCCAGCACGCGGGAGAGGCTTCTGGCGATCAGGGCTCTCTCAACGATCGATTCGCCGCACGTATTAGCCAACATATTGCTGGTTGCCAGCTCACAGAATAAAAGGCTGGCTCAGGAAGGGGCTGAGGTGATAAGGAAACTCGACCAGACCTCCCTCTTCAAGCTTCTGGATCACATGCTGCTCAATAGGGAGGAGATCGGCTATTTCGGTCAGAAGATGTTTGAAGTCCTCTACAAACTGAGGGAACAGGATGTGCTTAGATATATAGTGATAAACGCCATCAAAAACGGAGAGGAGTGGGTGGAGAAAAAGCGGACCTTAAGCCAGTGGATGAGAAATTTGGGACTGATAGAAAAATACGTGGACCTTCTAGGCGAGCTTCCGGTTGAACTGGCCAAATCATTGGGAAAGATCCTCAAAAAGGTTGATGACAGGGTGGTGCTTGATATAGCTCGATCGGCGAAGGGCATAAATAAAGAGAAAAGCGTTAAACTCCTCGATGTCCTTTACGACGTGGCGGATAACGAGGGGATAGCACCGATACTGGTCAATCTGCTGTCGAGCGACGACAAGAGGATAAGATCCAAAACAGCGCTTATCTTAGGCAAGCTTTCGGATAACCTCCACTTCTTCCATAACGCCCTTAAAGATCCCGATCCGCGCGTCAGAGCCAACGCTGTGGAAGGGCTATGGGGGCTCGATAACCCGAGTGCGAGGGACATATATCTGGAAGCACTTGGGGATGAGAACAACCGCGTCAGAGCCAACGCTGCTAAAGGACTCTACGAGATGGGAGATCCCAGGGGGCTCCAAGTATTAAAGGAGATGATCGAGGATCATGATGAGATGATGCGTGCCAGTTCCGCCTGGGTGTTGGGCGAGGTGGGGGATACCAGCGTGATAGGAAAGCTCGAAAGCATGGCCGCCGAAGACCCCGCGGAGACAGCCCGCCGCAACGCCATCAGGGCGATCGAGAAGATCCTCACCAAGAAGGTCGTTCCCAGCCTACGCGATCTCATCCTCTTTATGAACAGAGTCGATCCCAGTATGGTTTCAGACCCTCTGGGATTTTTCAGGAGGATCGCCGCTCTGAGATCGGTAAGATCTGAGATGCTCGTTGAGGTGCTCAGCGCGGCTCCGCCGGTCGATTCCCCAATTGTAAGGCGAAAGCTGATAGAATCCATGACTGGCAGCCTGGAGGATATGGCGGATGACGGTTTGCTTCTGCTCGCCTTGATGTCGGCGATCCGATTTGACGAGATGTCGTTCTGGAGCAGGGTCATAGAGAGCGTTGAGGCGATGCTACAGAGACCGGAAGATAGGGTGACTATCCTCAGCGGCGGAGCAGAGATGATACCGGATATGCTCCTGGCGATCCTTAGAGAAGGCGCGCTTTCAACCGCCGCTCCTGTAGCTGAAATCTTAAGGTGGGAGGGCGAGACGATACTCGAGAAGTTGAAACCCATGCTTGAAAATCCGAATCCCGCCGTTAGATCGCTGGCCGCTGAGACGATCGGTCTCCTTGGAAGTTTCGAGATGAGCGAGCGGCTGGAGGAGATGGCTCGGTCTGACCCCGAGCCCTCCGTCAGGGAAAGAGTACTGAAGGCTATCGAAAGGCTGAGTGCAACGGCTGAAATCATCTCCGGATCCCCCGATGAACTGCACATGAGGATCCTTCATCTCTCGCTGGCGAATCTGCCGGAGATCTCAATCTCGGTATCCCTAATAGACGACAGCTCGAATCCCGTAGATACCTTGAAAGAGGATGATGTCAGCCTCTTCGAAAACGGCAGGCCGATGGACTGCAGATTCGAACGGCTCGGGGAGGAGATGCCGGTCTATGTCGTGATATTGATGGATTACAGTTTGAGCATGTCGGACGGGGATATATCCAAGATGGAAGAGGCCGTCTCAGAGTTCATCTCCTCAGTGAAAGGTGAGGATCGAATGGCGATCCTGAAATTCGCCTCAGAGATACACGTTCCACAACCATTGGATAGGGTCAATCGCCTACGCCCTGAGCTCATCAGGGGGAAATTTAACGGGGATAGAGATGGAACCATGCTATATGACGCCCTGGATAGGGCGATCTCCATCCTTGACGATCTGGAAGGGATAAAGCTGGCGGTGGTGCTGACCGACGGGGAGGATAGCGGAAGCACCAGGACGGCCAAAGACGTCATCCACAATGCCCTTAAAAGCGGGGTAAGCATCCACGCCATAGCTCTGGGAGATGAGGTCGACGAAGGAACACTCAGAAATCTAGCCATATCGACCGGTGGCACCTTATACGCAACCGGTGATCCTAGTGAGCTCGGGAGGATCTATCGTGAGATCTCATCGTCCCTGCAGACTCATTACAGATTGAGCTATAGATCTTGGGCCTGGGATAATGAAGTCCAAAACGCATTTTTAATTATTAGGGCTGATCTCGGCCCGTTAACGCCTGAAGCCTGGACGAGGGTGATACTGAAAAATGGCTGAGGATCAGGAAAAAACCGAACAGCCAAGTCAACGGAGACAGGAGAAGGCACGGGAGAGAGGTGAGGTTCCCAGAAGTCGTGAGGTGAACACAGCTATCGTGCTCCTGATAGGCCTTCTTGCTCTCAGATTCCTTGCTCCGAGGATATCGCTTGGGATCGAGGATACCTTCAGAGCCGTGTGGAACCCCGAGCTCTGGGGGAACGACGGGGCACTGTACGGGATACTCCCGATGGCGATAACCAAGATGATATGGACCGTGCTGCCGATGATGTTGATCCTAGCCGGTGTTGGATTCATGGTTGGATTTGCCCAGGTTGGAGGAGTCTTCTCGATTCAGGCGATCACCCCTGACCTGAGCAGGATAAGCCCGAGTAAGGGGGTATCAAGGATCTTCTCCAAGATGGGAGCCATGGAGATGGTCAAATCGTTGATAAAGATCGGCGCTATCGGATACATAGGATACTCGACCATCAGGGGCCAGATGGATAACCTGTCCTCATTAACATCGGAGAACGCCGTTGGGATCGCCGCATATGCCCTGGGCACGACCTTCGATCTAGGGATGAAGGTCGTAGTGCTGATGTTGTTTGTGGCGGCGATGGATTACGGATTCCAGAGATGGCAACACTTACAGAACCTCAAAATGACCCGTAGAGAGCTGAAGGAGGAGCTGAAGGAGACGGAGGGTGATCCGATGATCAGATCGATACTCAGGGAGAGAGGGATGGAGATCGCCAGAAGGAGGATGATGCAGGAGGTTCCCAAGGCAGATGTTGTCGTCACGAACCCGCAACATATAGCTGTCGCTCTGAAATACGATAAGAAGATCGCCCCCAGCCCCCTCGTCGTGGCGAAAGGGGCAGATCTGCTGGCGCAGAGGATAAAGGAGATCGCCAGAGAGCACGACGTGCCGATCTTTGAGAACCCGCCCCTGGCAAGGGCTTTGTACGAATCGGTCGATATAGGTGAGATGATACCGGAGGAGCTCTACTTCGCCGTGGCACAGATACTGGCTCAGGTTTATAGGATGAGAGGTGTTGCGGTATGAGGTCCGAGGCCCTTGTCCCCACAAACTCAGGGTTCGTCTCGAGAGTGACAAGACAAAGTGATATCGCCGTTGCATTGGGCGTGATCGGCATACTCTTCGTCATGCTGGTGCCGATGCCCGCCCTCCTGCTGGATTTATTCTTGGCTATGAACATAACCTTCTCGCTCGTCACACTGCTCATCGTCCTATATGTGACCAAACCTTTGGACTTTTCGGTCTTCCCATCGATGTTGCTCATAGCGACCCTCTTCAGGCTATCGTTGAACGTGGCCTCTACCAGAAGAATACTGCTTTATGGCGATCAGAGCGAGTTCGCCGCGGGACATGTGATAAACTCGTTCGGCAAGTTCGTCGTGGGGGGAAACTACGTCGTAGGTTTCGTAGTCTTCCTGATTCTCGTGATCATACAGTTCGTCGTCATAACGAAGGGAGCCGGCAGGGTGGCGGAGGTCGCCGCGAGGTTCACGCTGGACGCCATGCCGATGAAGCAGATGTCCATAGATACCGATCTCAGCGCCGGCCTGATCACGGAGGAGGAGGCGAGGGCCAGGAGGGAGACGGTGGCGCGGGAGGCGGATTTCTACGGTGCTATGGACGGCGCAAGCAAATTCGTCAGGGGTGACGCCATAGCGGGGTTGATAATCACCGGAATAAACATCATCGGAGGATTGCTCATCGGCGTGCTTCAGAAGGGGATGCCCATATCGGAGGCCGCCAGGAGGTATACGCTTCTCACCATAGGCGATGGCCTCGTCAGCCAGGTGCCCGCTTTGATCATATCGACGGCGGCAGGAGTGTTGGTCACGAGGGCTGGGGCGGAGACCGATTTCGGCAAGAGTCTCACCGGTCAGATACTCTTTCAGCCCAGAGCTCTCGGCATAGCATCGGCCGTGCTCTTCACCCTCGCCTTGGTGCCAGGACTTCCCAAGATCTCCTTCTTCATGCTTTCAGGCATCACCGGATCCCTAGCCTATTTGCTTATGCGCACTTCGCCCGCACAAGCTGAGGTTGAGGAGAGTGAGGAGAAAAAGAGCTCCCCCGAAAGCGAGGTTGAAGAGGTGGAGCGGATGCTGGATATGGACATTATGGAGCTGAACATAGGCTATAACCTCGTGCCGCTTGTGGATGTGAGACAAGACGGGGTTCTGTTGGAGAGAATAAAGATGATAAGACGCAGATGCGCCAGAGAGTTGGGCATCATCGTGCCGCTCATAAGGATAAGGGACGATATGAGCCTGCCGCCTAACGGATATTCGATCATAATCAAGGAGAATGTCGTGGCGAGGGGGGAGGTCATGCTTAACCACTATCTGGCGATGGAGACGGGTAGGGTGACGGAGAAGATCGAAGGGATACCTACCACAGAGCCGACCAACAACATACCGGCACTGTGGATACGGGAGGAAAACAAGGAGAAGGCACAGATGGCCGGATATATGGTCGTTGATCCGGTGACCGTCATAGCCACGCATCTCATGGAGACGATAAACAAACACGCTCATGAGCTCCTGACCAGACAGGATGTCCGGAGGCTATTGGATAGGTTGAGCGAGAGATATCCCGCCCTCGTGGATGATCTGGTTCCAAACCTGCTGTCCCTGGGTACGGTGCAGAAGGTGCTCCAGAATCTGCTGAAGGAGAGAGTGCCGATCAGGGATCTGATCACGATCCTGGAGACGCTTTCAGATCATGCCCAGACGACCAAGGACCCGATGTTACTCACCGAATTCGTCAGGAGATCACTGGGCAGGACGATCTGCAAGGAACTTGTGGATGAGGACGGCACGCTCAAGGTTTTGACCCTATCGCCGGAGGTGGAGAGGAACATAGCCGATGCGATACAGGATAGGGACGGAACGATGTATCTTGCGCTTGATCCCGACATGGCTCAGAGGATCGTAAACGGGATCGCCTCCGCTATAACCGAGATGCCACACCTTCAGATTCAACCGGTCATACTGTGCGCCGAGCCGCTTGTCAGGCCCTTCCTGAGGCAGTTGGTGGAAAGATTTATCCCCGGCCTGGCAGTCCTTTCCTATGAGGAGATCCCTCCCGAGATGGAGGTGAAACCGCTAGGCGTTGTAAACATTGAAGGGACGAATTGAGTCGACAAAGGCATGTTTCTTGCTTAACTTTGTCTCGACACCGTCAGGGGGAGTTTGACGGATGCAGATAAAGAGATATTACGGCAAAAGCGTTCATGCTGCTTTGGAGAAGGCAAAGGCGGAGCTCGGCCCCGATGCTGTGCTGCTCCATACCAGGACGCTCAAGTCCAGCATCCTCGGCGGCTCAACTGTGGAGGTGATCGTCGCCGTAGACAGAGAGGCGCCTTCAGAGATAGATGAGATGATCGGCGACGAGAAGGAGGAGATCGGGGAACCGGTCGAGCGGGCGAAGGCCATCCTGACGGCTAACTCCTACAGACGAGCCGAAGGAGGATACGAGTTTAAACACATAGGCGAGGAGTTAGCGGAGATAAGGGATCTGTTGCACATACTCCTGTCAAACGTTAAGAGTGAACAATCATCAGACCTCCCCGAGACGGTACGGGGACTTTACGAAAAGTTCATCAAGAACGAGCTCGATCCGGCGATAGCCTATGACCTCGCCAAAGGTCTGGAGCCATGCTTCTCAGATGGCGGTAAACTGATAAACGAGAGACTGGCCGAGTTGATCGGCAAGGCGATGAAGTTCACCGGTGGGATAACGCTGCAGGGCGGGATGAAAAGCGTGGCGCTTATCGGGCCGACGGGCGTGGGTAAAACCACCACCATCGCCAAGCTGGCGGCCTATTTCAAGTTGAAGCTCAAAAGGAGGGTCGCCTTTCTGACGATTGATACCTACAGGATAGCCGCCGTTCAACAGCTTCAGATATACGCTGACATAATGAAATCACCTCTGAAGGTCGCCGATGATCCGGAGGGACTGATTAAGGAGGTTGAATCCCTCTCCGATTACGATCTCATCCTGATAGACACGCCCGGAAGGAGCCATTACGATGTGGCGAGGATAGGTGAGATAGAGAGATTCATGGCCGTTCTGCCCCAAGTTGAAGTTTACCTGTTAATCGGCGCCTCCACGAGAAGCAGGGACGTATACGAAATACTAAACGGCTTCGGGAGCATAGGGGTGGACGGCTTGATCTTCACGAAGCTGGATGAGGCCTCATGTTTCGGGTCGATCGTCAACGCTGCAATACGCTCTGGCAAACCCATATCTTACTTTACGACCGGCCAAGATGTGGCGGGAGATATAGAGATCGCCACGGTGGAAAGAGTGACATCCCTACTTTTGAGAGGTTTCAGGAGATGAGCATGAAAGATCAAGCTGCTAATCTCAGAAAGCTTTTCTCCAGTCCGACGGTTGATATGGAAGAGGAGCCGCTGGTTCGGCGACATAACCCGCTGTTTCGCACGATAGCCGTAACGAGCGGCAAGGGAGGGGTCGGTAAGACGAACTTCGCCGCCAATTTAGGAGTAGCGCTTTCACAAATAGGGAAGAAGGTGATCATCTTCGATGCCGACCTAGGGTTGGCAAACGTCGATGTCTTCTTCGACCTTCACCCGAAGTACAATCTCAAACATGTCGTGAGCGGTGAAAAGGAGATAGAGGAGATACTGCTGGAAGGACCGGCAGGGGTTAAGGTGGTTCCGGCGAGTTCAGGTGTTGAGATGATGGCCAATTTGCCGGAGAGGGAGAGGAGAAGACTGATCATAAAGCTGGGGGAGTTGTCGAACATGGCCGATGTGATGATCGTCGACACGGCCGCCGGGATATCGCATAACGTGCTGGCCTTCGCCTCGGCGGCGGATATGGTCATCATAATGACCACCCCCGATCCAGCCGCCATAACGGATGCGTACGCGACGATTAAGGTCCTATCCCGAAGGAAAAAAGGACCGTTTATGCTCGTCGTGAACATGGCCGCCGATGAAAGTCAGGCGAGGGAAGTGGCGTTGAGTCTGAGCTTAGTGGTGCGGAGGTTCTTGGACCTGGAGCTCAACTATATCGGCTTTATACCCTTCGATTCGCTCGTCTCCAAGGCCCTTAAAGGGCAGGTGCCTTTGGTGTTGAAATATCCGGGCGCTCTGGCCTCCAGACACATAATGGCCATAGCCAGCAGAATCTGTAACATGCTCGGAAGCTCTAGGAAACGGATGTACCATATGGATTTCTTCGAAAAGGTCTCCCTCTCCTTAGAGGAGCCGCCCGGATCGGAGGAGGGAGAAGGATGAATCAACCGACCCTTAAACCCGGAATTAAGGTTCAGGTCGAAACGCTGTCAGGAGCTCCTAGATGCAGGTTCCTGAGCCGTATAACCCATATCGATGACTACTACGTCTACATCGCAAAACCCTCTATTTACGATTTCGAGGATGGAAGGCAGGCCGATATACCTCCCAACACGCTGCTCAGGGTTTCATTCTCGCTCAACGAAGGGGAATTCGCCTTCGATTCGACCGTGAAGGGAAAACGGACGGATGGATCGTATGTTCTAACCCGACCCCGAAGGTTCTACAGATGGAAGAGGCAGTTCTTGAGAGTTGAAACCTCACTTTGGGTCAGATACGCCGTGATCCCAAGGGTGGAGATGGCTGGTAAGGTGGATCAGGTCAAGCGGGCCTATGCCATGACGGCCAATATAAGCGGAGGGGGGGTGCTCTTGAAACCTCAGGAGACCTTGCCGGTGGGCGCGATATTGGAGATGGAGATAGAGATCCCCGGAAGGTCTGACCCCATCCTGGCGATCGGTAAGGTGGTGCATACGAAATCGGGCAACGGCGTGGAGTTCCTCATCATAAATGAGACCGATAGAAATGAGCTCATAAAATATCTATTCGAAGAGGATAGGAGGAGAAGAAGGAAGCTCAGGGAGGAACGATATGGAGGAGATCTATCCCCCGGATTTTATTCCCATTCATCTGGAGATCGTTAAGACGGACGAGCTGCTGCCGCTTGACCTCTACATCAGAGTGCGATATGAGGGACAGGTGAGATACGTCCTCTACAAGAAGAAGGGGTTGAAGCTGGAAAGAAGCGACAGGGATAAGCTCATGGAGAATCAGATCTCAACCCTGTTCATACGCACGGAGGATATAGAGGTATACCAGAAATACATAGAGAAGGAGTTGGAGAACGTTGATCCCGAAATCGAAACGAGAAGAAAGGCCATCCTGACCTACGAGAGGGCATCATGTATGTTGAGGGATATATTCGAAAACGCTATCTATGGATCTAAGATCGAGAGGATGATCGATCTGGTCGGAGGGATTGTGGATTCGATATTGGCGGACTCCAGGATCATAAAGTCGATGCTATCGATAATAGGACACGATTATTTCACATACACCCATAGCGTGAACGTCTTCATCCTAGTTCTGGGAACCGTCTATCACATCGGATATAAGGAGCCGGAGCTTCTCAAAGAGATAGGGTTTGGAGCTTTGATGCACGACATAGGTAAAAGGAGAATAGACAGAAGGATACTTCAAAAGCCCGGGCCTCTAGATCCGGACGAATGGCTGGAGATAGAAAAACACCCCCTATATTCGGCCGAGATAATCCAGTCCATCGGATCGGTTTCCTGGAGGTCCCGCGAGATAACGCTTCAACATCATGAGAAAGTGGACGGCTCAGGATATCCATACGGTCTGGAAGGGCATGAGATATCCAAGTTCTCCAAGATAACCTGCATCGCCGATATCTTCGACGCCTTAACCACCGACAGACCCTATAAGAAAGGCGTCAGGCCGTTTGAGGCGTTGAACATAATGCTCAGCGAGATGCGATCGAAGCTGGATATGAGATTGATGAAGGGGTTCATCGGGTTTCTCGCCAAAAGCGAGAAGGCCACCCCAATCCACGGAGGGAATACAGGGGAGAAAAATGCTGGAGGAACTTTGGGGGGCTTACAAGCTCAACGGCGATAAAAGGGCGAAGGATGAGATTATCAAACAATGTTTGCCTATGATAAGAGCCATAGCCCAGAGGCTTTCCATATATGCCTCTCCATCTCACGACATCGACGATCTGGTCAGCGCAGGGATAATAGGTCTCCTGGATGCCATAGAGAAGTTCAACCCTTCTAAAGGCGCGAGCTTCAAAACATATGCCACCTACAGGATCAAAGGGGCGATCCTGGATGAGGTCAGGGCGCTGGATTGGGTGCCGAGGTCCACGCGCGAGAAGGCTCAAAAGCTGGAGAAAGCCTACTCTGAGATCGAACAGAGGCTGATGAAGCCTCCCTCAGAAGAGGAGGTGGCGGATTACCTGGGGATATCGGTCGAGGAGCTCAGGAAAATGTTGCTTGAGGTCAGCGGTATGGCGTTACTGACGTTGGAGGACATCGCCGTAGACAAGGAGGAAGAAGGGGCGATCAGGGATTTCGTAGCTGATCCGAAAGCGGCGAATCCCGAAGATCAAATGGCGTTCGAGGAGGCGAAAAGGATTCTGGCCCAGGCGATCGAATCCCTGCCCAAACAGGAGAAAATCGTCCTCAGCCTCTATTACTATGAGGAAATGACCATGAAGGAGATCGGAAAAGTCCTGGGGGTCTCCGAATCCAGGGTGAGCCAGATACATTCAAGCGCTATTTTGAGGCTGAGAGGGAAGCTCAAGAGATTGAAGGAGGATCTGCTTACCTCCGTCGGGAGAAGAGCCTATGGATGAGGAGAGAGCCATTAGGAGGAGACAACGGGAGATCATAGAAGGGAATCTGAAGCCGACTGGATCGGAGAGGTTTTTCGAGGGCGATTTAATCGTTACCGGTAACGTCCAAGATGGCGCCTCCATATGCGTTAACGGGAGCGTTGAGGTCTATGGAATGGTAGAGGCGGCGATAATAAGAGCATATGGCGACATCATCGTCCATGGCGGTTTGCCTGGCAGAGCATACCTCGATTCAGGGGGCAGCGTGATCGTCCATTACGCCAACAACTCAAGCATCGTCAGCACGGGGAACATCTTCATCAAGACGGGCGCCACGCATTGCATGCTCACGGCCGATAACGAGATCTCCCTTGACCCTGAAAGGGGGTTGCTTTCAGGAGGGATAGCGAGAGCCGGCAATGCCATCACTGCCGCCACGGTCGGTTCGCTTTACAGAACCGAAACCGTCTTGGAAGTCGGTATAACCCCCATCTTCAGGGCCGAAAGTCAGAGGATCGCCGAGCGGATCGAGTTCCTAAGAAGGGAACTGGATGAGACGCGGAAGGTATTCGACCTGATCGTCAACTCCGATCCGCGATCCCTCTCCGAACGTCAACTTAAGCTGCTCGACCAGATCCCGCTTCTTCAGATGAAGCTCTCCTACCTATCAAAGGAATTGGGCAAATACTCCAGGATGTATCAATCGGTCCAGAAAGCCATAGAGGAGGACCTATCCGGAGGATTTATAAGGGTTTTCAAGAAGGTCTATCCCGGTGTCAAGATCACGATCAACTTTACAAGCATGCAGATCACGGATATGCTTGAGGATGTCATATTCGAGGAATCGGGAGGTAGGATAAAATGTCAAAGACCAGATGGTGTCATCTCCTGACCTTTATCCTTTGTCTATCCCTCATACCCCTCATCTCCGCGAGAGGCGAGGGAGTAGAGTTAACGGGTTTAAGATGCAGATCCTCGGATAATGGGTCGAGGATCACCTTCGACCTAAACGGGGAGACAAAATATGAGATCATCCCGACAAAGGGAAAGATCCTGATCAGGCTTAAAAGGTGTGGGTCGGGGATGGGATCCGCTCCGAATCGCCTTGAGGACAAACTTGTGAGATCGATCGACGTCAAACCAGACGGAGAGGATCTGTCGGTCACGATCGATCTAAGGGAGAGGGCGAACCTCAGCGCGTTCATGACCCGATCTCCCTATAAGCTCATAGTCGATCTTTATCCGCTTCCCAGGCCAAAACCTAAACCCAACCTCGCTCCGGCGAAGCTCATTGTCAAGCGGCCTTCCCCTCCGCCTCCATCCTCGAAGAGGTCGCCTCAAACGGGAGTACCTCAGCCAAAGCCTGAGGAGAAACCTAAGCCGAAAAAATCCTCGCCATCCGTCGCATCCCCTCCTGTTGTATCTCCTGCTGTGAATAAAAGCGATACCAGCTCCTCGACCGATCTCGCATCGATATTAAGCAAGGCTGAGAGGGAGAAGACGGATAACGTCGAAATGCCCAAAGTTGGGATCAGCGTCTCACCTTTTCTCATAGCCCAGCTTTTCTTCAATTTCATCCTCCTCGCGGCCCTATATCTGCTCTGGAGGAAGATCGAGGGATTGGCCTCAGGTGCGAAGGGTGGAAGTAAACCGTCCGGCGCGAAGGATTTCTCTGATGTTTTGGATGAGGTGGTTGATCTGGAAAATCCGGAGGTCACAAAGGGCGGAGATGATCCCAAGGTTCGAAAGGTAAAGAGGATGTTAAAGGAGGGGCTTTCGGTGGATGAGATCGCCAAAAGCACTGGGATTCCGAAGGGCGAGGTAGAGCTCATATCCAGCCTATCGGAGATCTCGACACGAGCACGCTCAGACACAATCCCGATGGGGTTCACGTTGACCTGGCGAGCGAAGAGGGGAAGAGATGGTTTTACGCGACCGTGCGAGATTTCTTCAGTCTTATCCCACCGCGATGTTGGATGATGAGAAGAGGCGGACCGGTCATCTTTCTCTATAGCGCCGCCTTCGCCGCAAGACAGAAGATACATAGAGCTCACAAGGCATTACATCGAGATGCTGCATTCATCTTGTAAATAACAGCAGTGCCCGCCGTTTGATACGGAGTACGAAGAGAAAGATTAACCATGATTGCCCCCATATCGGCGCTTATGGTATACTTGAAAGCGGAACAGATTTAGGAAGGGCCTCGCATGTGAGGAGGGATGTCCCGTGGCAGATGACCTTCTCTTCAATCTGATAAAGCGGATTCAAACTTACGTGCACAAGATAGAACCCGTGCTTGATATCGTGGATCAGGCCAGATTGTTGCTGGATAGACTCGAACAGGTGGAACATGTGGAATCAAGGATGGGACGGGTGAGGCTGATCGTGGATGCCGTGGACGATTTCCTGAGGGAGATACCCAGGATAAAGGGTGGTGAACAACAGTCGCCGGGATCGAATCTCTCTCAATTGGTCCGGATGGCCGAATCGCTCTCTCCGGAGGAGATCGAGCAGCTGATAGAGATGCTCTCCAGGAAAAAGAGGAATAGCCGTGAGTAACAGGTTAAGGTTCAGGTTGAGG